>JAVBRP010000066.1:0-11407 GCA_031547815.1 Bacteroidales bacterium
AGTACATTCTTCATTCTTCACTCTTCGTTCTTCATTCTTCACTCCTCATGACCGATTTTCTAAATGATTTGAACGACACGCAGCGTGAGGCTGTGGTCAATTACAACGGCCCGTCGTTGATCATTGCGGGCGCCGGCTCGGGGAAAACCCGCGTATTGACTTACCGCATTGCATATCTGCTCACGCAGGGCGTATCGCCCGGAAGCATTTTGGCGTTGACTTTCACCAACAAGGCCGCCAAAGAGATGAAAGAGCGTATTGCGCAATTGGTGGGCGAAAACGATGCCCGCCGCTTGTGGATGGGGACTTTTCACTCGATATTTGCACGTATACTTCGTTCGGAAGCCGCCGCGATCGGTTATCCGTCCAACTTTTCGATATACGACTCGCAGGATTCCAAAAACGTGGTGAAACAAATCATCAAGGAGATGAAGCTGGACGAGCAGGTGTACAAGATCGGCGACGTATACGGGCGCATTTCTTCGGCCAAGAACAGCCTTATCACGGCCAACATGTACGGCGCCAATTCGGGAATGACCATGCAGGATGCGGCGGCAAGACGTCCGCTGATTTCCGAAATTTACAAGATGTACACGCAACGGTGTTTCAAGGCGGGCGCGATGGATTTCGACGATATTCTTCTCAACACCAATATTCTTTTTCGCGATCATCTCGCCGTTTTGGACAAGTACCAACGCATTTTTCGTTACATATTGGTGGACGAGTATCAGGACACGAACTCGGCGCAGTACATGATCGTGAAAAAGCTGGCGCAGCAGCGCGGCAATATTTGCGTGGTGGGCGACGATGCGCAAAGTATTTACGCTTTTCGCGGAGCACGTATCGAGAACATATTTAATTTCCGTAAGGATTATCCCAACTATCAAATGTACAAGCTGGAACAGAACTATCGTTCCACGCAAAACATCGTGAATGCGGCCAATACATTGATCGAGAAAAACAAAAACCGTATCCAAAAGGAAGTCTTTTCGGAAAACGATCCGGGCGATCGCATCAAGGTTTTCGGCGTCGGCACCGATCAGGAAGAAGGCTACGTGGTGGCCGCGTCCATATTGGAAATGAAATACAATCACCAATTTTTCAATAAGGATTTTGCCATTCTTTACCGCACCAATGCGCAATCGCGTATTTTCGAGGAGGCTTTGCGCAAACGCAACATCCCGTACAAGATATACGGCGGGCTTTCTTTCTACGAACGCAAGGAAATCAAGGATGTGCTGGCTTACGGGCGATTGCTGGTGAACCCGAAAGACGACGAAGCCTTTCGCCGCGTCATCAACTTTCCGTCGCGCGGAATCGGCGATACTACCATCGGCCGATTGGAAGCCGCCGCCAACGCTGCCGGCCTGTCGCTTTGGGATGCCGCAATCCGCGCCGAACAGTTGGCGCCCGACATTGCCGCGGCAGCACGCGCCAAAATTCACAAGTTCATCGCGTTCATGGGCGAGTACGCACAGAAACAGACGAGCTTGGACGCTTACGAATTGTTGCATCAACTGGTGATCGCCGCGGGCATCATCGCTTCGTTGCAGTCGGAAAAAACGCCCGAAAACATCAGTCGCATGCAAAATATCGACGAGTTGCTGAACGGCATTCGCGAGTTTACCGAAGAAAATGACGCGGACGGGGGCATTGTGACCTTGGATCAATACTTAGCCAACGTGTCGCTGCTCACCAACGCCGACAACGACAAGCCCGAGGATAACGACAAAGTAACGGTGATGACGGTGCATTCGTCGAAAGGGCTTGAATTTGACGCTGTGTATATCGTCGGTATGGAAGAAAACCTGTTTCCGTCGCAGATGTCGGTTTCGTCCATGCAGGACATCGAAGAGGAACGCCGGCTGTTTTACGTCGCTTTGACGCGCGCGCGGCGTTTCGCATTTCTGTCGTATGCGGGCGTGCGTTTTCGTTGGGGCAATATGACTTCTTCCGCGCCGAGCCGATTTATCAAAGAAATAGATACGCGCTATCTGGAATTTGCGGGAGGAGAAGATACTCGGGCCATGAATAGTCCGTTCACGCCGCGACAAGCCAATCCGACATTTGTTACCGAACGCTCCTCTCCCGGCCCGGCATTTAAGCCCGTCGGCTTCGTCAAAAAAACGGTCGATGCGGGTTCTCCGTCAGCCGATTCGCCGGGCGACGACCCCGAGAAAATAAAAGCGGGCATGACCGTGGAACATCAACGTTTCGGCACGGGGAAAGTATCGGACATCGATGGCAACGGCGCCAATGCCAAAGTTACGGTTTTGTTCGACAACGCGGGCCGAAAGCAGTTATTGCTTAAATTTGCCAAATTGAGGATTGTCGAATAGGTGATACAACCGGTTTTCGAAAAATAGAAAATTGAATCCACTCCGAAAAATATACAAAGCGCCGGTTTGCCTTCGGTGAGCCTTGCAGGGTTCACCCCTGACCCCTACGGTATACCGCGCTTTGCGAAAGTCCCCTTTAGGGGATTGATTACGTCGAGCTTGCAAGTTCGGTTTAGGGTGAAAACGACTTTTCGGAGCGGACTCAAATTTCAAATTCTTTTCAGTTTTGCTTCGGAACTTTGCTTCGGAAATATTAAAAATGAAAATGCTTCATCAATGTTGAAAGTCGTTGCACACAGACCGGATTTCTCTTTAAACCTCTCCTCCCGCCCTCTCCACAGGAGCGGAAGCCCTTGTGCAGTCCCCGATTCGGGTGCAAAGCGCACCTCCCCTCTCCTTGCGGAGAGGGGTCGGGGGAGAGGTGATGTACAATACTTGACCGCGCGAAGTATAAAATTGTTTCTCACCCTTATCGTTTTTATTCCGACGCTATCCTTTTCGCAGCAAACAGACAGCGTCGCAACCGTTTCGCTGCCGCGCATCACGGCAAAGTTCGACGGGGTGATAAAAACAAAATTTGAAGTAAGTACCGACGCCGGCGTCATGCGGTTCAACGTGCGCAATTCGCGGCTCGGCGTGCGCGGCGACATCGGCCGGTATGCAGGATACCGCGTGCAGGTGGAATTCAGCAACGAAGGAAATTTTGCCCCGCTCGACCTGTACGGCATTTTGCTGCCGGCAAAGGGATTATCCGTTTATTTCGGGCAGACATCCATTCCTTTCGACAACCAATATATTATCTCGCCGGCCGAAATGATGTTTACCAACAGAGCGTTTGTCGGAAAGTATTTTACTCCCGGCTCGCGCGACATCGGCGGGGTGGTGAGTTATGAATTCCCTGTCGCTTTTCCGTTGGAAGCGCAAGCGGGGATGTTCAACGGCGGAAAGATCAACGATCCGCAATGGACCGATGAGCCGTCGTACGCATTGCGAGTGATTGCGGGCAGTATGGACGGTTTCCGCACAAGCGTCAAAATGTATCGATACAACAGCGAAACAATCAAGCTGATGCTGTTCGGCGCCGATGTTCATTACGCAAACGATCGTTTCCGCGTCGAAGCGGAAGCGACAACCCGCAGGGCGAAGCAGGAAAACCGCGATTTGTTCGGAACGTACATCCAGGGCGTCTATGTGATCGATTTCAACAGCGTTAAAATGTTTCGCAACCTGTATCCCGCTTTTCGCTGGGATGCCATGGGATATGAGGTGTTCGATGCGGGTTTCGATGTGAACAGGCTCACCTTCGGCCTGAATTTCGGCTTGGCGTTGAAGCATTTCGACTCGACGCTCCGAATCGACTACGAGCAATATTTCCTCCGTCGCGATTCGTTCGCCGAATTCGACGACCGCGATCCGCATGTGGCCGACAATAAAGTATCGGTCGAATTGTTGTTGCGATTTTAACGACAATATCATTCAGGATCAAGCGCAAAGGTATGTTGGCGATGTAAAAATTCGCATTCCACAAAATAATTATTGACCAATCAACATTTATATTACATTTGCAGCCATGAAAAATACGAGCCGGCAAAACGCGATGTTTAATGATAAGCCGTTGGGAGCTTTGCTTTCCAAGGCTTTGGTTTCATTAAATTCTCTTCACCGGATCAATATGAACCGGGCAGGCATCGACTTGCCGCAATCGCAATTTCTGGTACTCAGGTATTTGTACGACACTGCCGGGTTAAGTCAGGCGGAACTTGCAAAATTGCTGGAAAAGGATGTGGCGGCCATAAAACGAACCGTCGACAACTTGGAAGCCAAAGGATGGGTAAGGCGAGAACAGGCCGACCTGCGGAAAAACCGGGTGTGCATCACCGAGGAGGGATTGTCGATCATGCCGGAAATCAGAAAAATCACGCGCAAAACAATCGATCAGATGCTGACCGGGATTACCGAATCCGATTACGAAACGGCAGTATCATTTTTAAACCGGATATCCGGAAACTCTGAAAAAGAAATAGAAAAGTTATCAAATGAAGCCCGATAAAAGGAGATTCACACGTCGAGATTTTCTCAAACTTACGGCTGCCGCAGGTGCAGGATATATTGCTTACAAAACCGTCAGGTTTCACCTGCCCGTGAGCAGCGTAAAAGCCCGAATAGCGATTGTCGGCGGCGGAGCGGCAGGCATCAGTATGGCGGCGCGGCTGCAACGCGCTTTGTCCAACCCCGACATTACATTGATCGATCCGAGCGACACGCATTATTATCAACCCGGCTTTACGTTGATCGGCAGCGGTGTGTACGAAGCCTCGCAAGTGCATAAGCCCCAAGAATCGCTGATACCTTCGGGCGTGGAATGGTTGAAAGACCGGGTGACGGAGCTTGACCCCGACAACAACCGCCTTACGACGTCGCAAAACGGGGTGGTGGCGTACGATTTTCTGGTTTTGTGTCCCGGCTTGCAAATGCATTTCGAAGAGATCGAAGGTATCAGCCGCGATACGCTCGGTGCGGGCAACGCGCATTGTATCTACGATTTCAACGGGGCGCAGAAATGTTGGGCCGCCATCAAAGAGCTGTCGGAAAAAGGAGGCCGGGCCATTTTTTCGGACACTTGGACCAAACTCAAATGCGGCGGTGCGCCCAAGAAAATCAACATGATGGCCGAAGATTACTGCCGGAGGCAAGGAACACGCGACAGGGTTGATTTTCAATTCATCAGTGCGGGCGACAAAATGTTTGACGTACCCCTGTTCTGCAAGCGGCTCGAAGAGATATACGCCGAACGCCATATCCCCGTGACATTCCAACAGCGCATCAAAGCTGTGGATACCGCTTCCCGCAAAGTGTATTTCGAGTACACGGCCGACGGTTCGGTACAAACGGTGAGCCGCGACTACGATTTTCTGCATATCGTGCCGCCCATGAGCGCACCCGACTTTGTGCGACGGTCGCCGCTCGCCGTCGACCCGCAAACAGGCAAGCGGGAGAATTGGGTGCCTGCCGACAAGGATACGCTGGTACACGCTCGTTACCGGAACGTTATGGTATTGGGCGATGCGGCAGGTATTCCTACCAGCAAAACAGGCGCAGCCATCCGCATACAGGTTCCGGTGGCGGTAGCCAATCTTATTTCGCTGATGGAAAACGAAACGCCTTCCGCAATTTACAACGGCTACACGGCATGTCCGTTTGTTACCGAACGCGGAAAGGTGCTGATGGCCGAGTTCGGCTACGACAAAGTGCCGACGCCCACAATACCGTTCTTGGACCCGGGAAAGGAGCATTGGCCGGGCTGGATTCTGAAAACACGTGTATTAAAACCGATGTATTTTCAGGGAATGCTTCGAGGATTATGCTGAGCAAGAAGATGGTAAGACATGTAAGATCATAAGAAAAAAATCAGTGACGATCCGCCCGATCGGTGTCATCCGCGTTCTATTGCCCGTCAAAAATAATTTATCATACAACAAACCAAACTCTTGAAATATGAAAACAGTAAAAACAATCGCTTATGCGGCCCTTTTTGCAGGGTCAGTATCATGTACGCCCGGCCCTGCGGTAAATGTAGAATGCGTGCACAGGCCGGCAACCGTTTCGGCCAATACCCGGTATATCGGCAACAGAGCGCCGCTGCAACCCTTGCATTTTGTGAAGTTGCCCGTAGGAGCCGTACAGCCGGGAGGGTGGCTGAAGGAATACCTTTTCCGCCAACGCGACGGCCTTACCGGACACTTGGGCGAGATCAGCGCATGGCTGCAAAAGGACGGCAATGCGTGGCTCAGCCCCGACGGCAAGGGTAATTACGGATGGGAAGAAGTGCCCTACTGGCTGAAAGGATACGCCAATCTGGGATATATCCTGAAAGACGAAAAGATGATCGCCGAAGCCAAAGTATGGCTTGATGCCGTATTGAGCAGCCAACGCGAGGACGGTTACTTCGGGCCGTGGATCGAAAAACGCGGAAAGCCCGACTTGTGGGGCAATATGATCATGCTGTGGTGCCTGCAATCGTACTACGAGTATTCCGACGACACGCGGGTGATTCCGTTCATGACCAAATATTTCCTGTGGCAGCTGGCCCTTCCCGATGACCTGTTCCTCAAGGATTACTGGGAAAACAGCCGGGGCGGCGATAACCTGTACAGTGTCTATTGGCTGTACAACATCACCGGCGACCGGCGGTTGCTCGACCTTGCCGCCAAGATACACCGCAACACCGCCGACTGGCGGCAGGATTCGCGGTTGCCCAACTGGCACAACGTCAACATTGCACAGTGCTTTCGCGAACCGGCAACGTGGTGGATGCAGAGCAGAGATTCGGCAGACCTGCACGCCACGTATAACAATTTTTGGCTGATACGCCGCACTTTCGGACAGGTTCCCGGCGGTATGTTCGGCGGCGACGAGAACTGCCGCCTCGGGTATATCGATCCCCGGCAAGGCGTGGAAACATGCGGGATGGTGGAGCAGATGGCCTCGGACGAGATGCTCCTCCGCTTTACCGGCGACCCGTTCTGGGCCGACCATTGCGAGGAGGTAGCCTTTAATACTTACACGGCGGCCACCATGCCCGACTTTAAGTCGTTGCGCTACATCACGTCGCCCAATATGGTGACTGCCGACGGAAAGAATCATCATCCCGGCATCGACAATCGCGGCCCTTTCCTGATGATGAACCCGTTCAGCAGTCGCTGCTGCCAGCACAACCACACGCATGGATGGCCGTATTATGCCGAACATCTGTGGTTAGCGACGCCCGACAACGGTCTGGCGGCCGTTCTCTTCAATTCGTGCGCGGTGACGGCCAAGGTTGCCGACGATGCGGAAGTAACCATTACCGAAGAAACCGACTATCCGTTCGAAGAACAAGTGCGGTTGCGTATCAGCACGGCGAAAGAAACAAGATTTCCGCTGTATGTGCGTATTCCGGCATGGACAAAGAATGCCCGCCTTGCGATCAACGGGAAACCTGTCAAATTCGAACCGACGCCCGGAACGTATGCCCGGATAGAACGGTTATGGAAAGACGGCGACAAATTAAACATTGATTTTCCGATGTCGGTCAAAGTCCGGCAGTGGGCAGTCAATCAAAACAGCGTCAGTGTCGATTACGGTCCGTTGACATTCTCGCTGAAGATAGACGAACAGTACGAAAAACGCGACAGCAGAGAAAACGCCATCGGCGACTCGCGCTGGCAGGAAGGGGCCGATGCCGACAAATGGCCTTCGTGGGAGATACGCGCCGGCGGCGCGTGGAACTACGGGCTGCAATACAACCCGGCACATCCCGAAAGGTCATTTAAAGTGGTAAAAAAAGCGTGGCCTCAGGATAATTTCCCGTTTATGGCGGAAAATGTGCCTGTTGAGATCAAGGCCAAAGGACGCAGAATCCCGTCGTGGGGTATCGACCGGTTCGACTTGTGCGCCGTGCTGCCGCCTTTTCCCGCAAAAGCTGCCGGGCCTTCGGAAGACATCACCTTGATACCGATGGGAGCGGCAAGATTGAGGATCTCGGCATTTCCGCCCGTCGAATGAGCGTAACTGCCGGCATGTCCGCGCGAAGTATCCGTTTTCCGATACCGATCAATCTTCGTCGTATTCCGACACTTTATTTCGTTTGCTTCCGTAGAATACAAAAAACAACGAGCAGGCGCCCAACAGGATCAGCACGATGGATGTGACCGAGTGCGAAATGGTGGCGTACACCATTCCCTGTTCGCGCGTCAATCCGAAAATGGTCAACCCCATGGATACAATCCAATGGTATGCACCGATGCCGCCCTGCACGGGGATTACAAAGGATAACGAACTGAGCACAAGCACAAACAGTGCGTCGCCGAGGCCGAGAGAAGAGGTGCTGCTCAAGGCGAAAAACATGATGTAGGTTTGCAGAAAATACATCCCGAAAACAAGGAAGTTGAGCGCCACGAACAGACCGAAATTGCGTATCCGGTATACCGATTTGATGCCTTTGACGATACCGCTCAGCAAATCTTTCATTTTTCGCAAAGCGCCGATTTTGGCCAATTGTGTGCGGAATATCTTGTAAAAGACAACAAAAGCAACCACAATCAACACCAAAATCAACACAATAATGCTCATACCGAATATGCCCGGCATTTTATCGGCAAGCGGCAGCAGAATGTTTTGCATGATGAAGTTCCCGACCACATCGAACCGCAGCAACAGTATAAGACAGAGCATGAAAACGGTCATCAGCATGTCGAAAATACGTTCGACGATGACGGTGCCGAAAAGCCGATCGACGGGAATACGATCGGTGCGGTTCAGGATGCCGCAACGGGTGATTTCGCCGATGCGCGGAAATACGAAATTGGCCAAATAGCCGATGTTGATGGCATGGAAGATATGCGACACTTTGGGATGCTCGTCCAACGGCTCGATGAGCAGTCGCCACCGGTAGGCGCGAAACACCAACGCCAGAACGGCGCAAACAACCGACAACGCCACCCAAGCGTAATTAGCCTGACGAATCTGCAACATCAGAGCGTTCAGGTCGATGCCCTTGAATGCAAAGTAAAGCAAAACAAGCCCGACGAGCAGGAAGAAAACGAACTGAATCGTCTTGATTAACTTGGATTTCACTATTTTACCAACTTATTGGTTGCGGTGTCGGGAAATACGATAAAAGGTTGAAAAGTTTTGGCTTCTCCGAAATCCATCGAAGCGTACGACATGATGATGACAACATCGCCTACGGCTACTTTGCGGGCTGCCGGGCCGTTGAGGCAAATAACGTGCGTTCCGCGACCGCCTTTGATGACATAAGTTTCGAACCGCTCGCCGTTATTGATGTCCACCACCGACACTTTTTCGAACTCGATCAAATGGGCGGCATCCATCAAATCTTCGTCTATGGTGATGCTGCCCACGTAATTGAGATTGGCTTCGGTCACCGTAACTCTGTGTATCTTCGATTTCAGTATTTCTATCTTCATCGGATAATTTTTTCAATATGCAATGTTATCAATAAGACGTACAACCCCGACATGAACGGCTACGCATCCTTGCAGGGAGTTTTCTTTATATTGTGCGGCAGGTTGCAGCGTTTCCCTGTCCACGATTTCGAAATATTCGGTTTTCAGCTCGGGCGTTTGGTCTATTCGGTCGATCACCTGTTTTTTCAGTTCATCCAAAGGCATCGAGGCTATTTTCTTTTTGCTTTCGAGCAAGGCCGCGTATATTGCGGGAACGTTGTGCCGCTGCTCAGGCGTCAGCCGAACGTTGCGCGAACTCATCGCCAAACCGTCGGATTCGCGAACGATCGGGCATCCGACAATTTCCACCGGCAGGTGCATCATCTTCACCATGCGGCGAATGATTGCCGATTGCTGAAAATCCTTTTCACCGAAATAAGCCTTATCGGGCTGCACCGTGTCGAACAGTTTACTCACTATTTGGGCCACGCCGTTAAAATGACCGGGACGATAAGCGCCTTCCATCACTTTGTCGAGCATCCCGAAATCGAACGTGCGCGTATCCTCTTCGGGATACATCTCTTTCTCGTTCGGCGCAAACACAAAGTCGCAACCGACGGAGGTCAATTTCTCGACATCCTCGTATAACGTGCGCGGATAGCCGACAAAGTCGCTCTTATCGTTAAATTGCGTGGGATTCACAAAAATGCTGACAACCGTGATACCGTTTTCCTTGCGGCATCGTTCCACCAGCGATATGTGGCCGGCATGCAATGCGCCCATGGTGGGGACAAAACCGATGCCGATGTTGCCGGCTCTGTATGGTTTAAGCGTTTCGATCAGCGCTTCCTTGGTTTCAATGACGTTCATTTGTTTCAAAATTACGTTTAAAAACATCCGCTTTTGCGGTCGGATTTCATGACATCCGGAAATTTTTATATCGATAACCGAGGCAAAAATACAAGAAATTACTTAGAATGAAAACCGCATCCGCATCGGAAATCGAAATTTATCGAGCAAAAACAATTGTTGCTTGACATGTAGTCGCCAAAAATTACCCCGTTTCCGGAAAAACAAACAAAAATCATATTTTAAAGATGCGTTAACCCATACTTTGGCTCAAAAATTTGAAGACATCGATGGACAATATTTTAATTATCGGAGCTGCCGGACAAATCGGTTCGGAATTGACGGTTGCATTGCGTCAAGTATACGGTGCGGAACATGTTTTTGCCACCGACATCAAACATCCGCCGCAGGATATCATGGAAGGCGGGCCTTTTCAATTGCTGGATGTGATGGACGACAAGCGTCTCATTCACTTTGTGATCCGGCACAAGATCACGCAAATATATCATCTGGCGGCGGTGCTGTCGGGCAATGCCGAACGTATCCCGATTCAGGCATGGAACATCAATATGGAAAGCCTGATGAACATCCTCGATCTGGCCAAAGAAGTGCCCGAAATCAGAAAGATATTCTGGCCGAGTTCCATTGCCGTGTTCGGCCCCACCACGCCGCGCGAAGATACGCCGCAATTCACCGTCATGGAGCCCAACACGGTATACGGCATCAGCAAATTGGCAGGCGAACGTTGGATGCAATATTATCACCAACGCTACGGAATCGACGCGCGAAGCATCCGCTATCCAGGCCTGATCAGCTACAAAACCGAACCGGGCGGAGGAACCACCGATTACGCCGTCGAAATATTCTACGACGCCGTAAAAAACAATCGCTACGAGTGCTTCCTGAGCGAAGACACCGCGCTCCCGATGATGTTCATGCCCGACGCCGTGCAGTCGACCGTTCGCCTGATGGAAGCCGACGCCGCGAAAATACAAGTCCGGTCGAGTTACAACCTGGGCGGAATCAGCTTTACGCCGCAACAACTTGCCGCCGAAATCAAAAAATACAAACCCGATTTCGAAATCGCTTATAAACCCGACTTTCGCCAAGCCATTGCCGACTCGTGGCCGAAAAGCATCGACGACTCCGTAGCCCGCTCGCAATGGGGATGTTCTTATTCCTACACGCTTGAAAACATTACCAAAATTATGCTGGAAGAAGTAGAAAAGAAAGTAAAAGATAAGGCTTTCGGGTAAAAAACGGCTATTTTTT
>JAVBRP010000274.1:0-3860 GCA_031547815.1 Bacteroidales bacterium
TTTATCCGCAAGTACGCCAAAAATAGTTTTTTGCGAATTCTTTGGTTTTTACCGACTTTGATGTTGGCCGGCGTCTATTTGTCCGACCCCGAAGGCAAATTCAAAGATGTATTCACGATCATTTTTTTGGCCGTTGCCGTATCGAAAATATTTTTCGCCGTCATATCGTTGCCCGACTTGCCGTTACGTTATTTTTTCGATCGGAAAATATACCCTTTCACCGCATTGGCATCGGTTGTTTGCATTGCCGCGGCAGGCATGGTCATTTACGGCGGGACGTTCGGCAAAACGCATTTCAAGGTCAGAGAAATCGAATTCGCTTCACCCGATGTACCGAAATCGTTCGACGAATATAAAATCGTTCAAGTATCGGACATTCATCTTAACGGGTGGAAAGACGATAAACCGGCAATTGAGCGTTTGGTTGGCATCATCAACCGGCAACAACCCGATGCGGTGGTGGTGACGGGCGATCTGGTGCACCACGGCGCGGCGGAACTCGACGGTTTCGAACCGATATTGTCGAAGATAAAAGCTCCGGACGGGGTTTATTCCGTTTTGGGAAACCACGATTACGGAATCTATCGCCGTTGGGAAAGCGACGATGCCAAGTTGCGGAATTTGGCCAATTTGAAGCGACGGCAAGCCGGCATGGGCTGGACGCTTTTGAACAACGCGCACACTTTTCTCGTCAGAGGGAGCGACAGCATTGCGTTGATCGGCGTGGAGAATGACGGCGCGCCTCCTTTCCCGAAATACGGAAACCTGCCGAAAGCGATGAAAGGAACCGAAGCGTGCGCGTTCAAAATCCTGCTGAGCCACGACCCGACGCATTGGCGCCGCGAAGTGCTGCATACCGACATCGATTTGATGCTGGCGGGACACACGCATGCTTCGCAGTTCATGCTCGGAAATTTTTCCTTTTCTTCTTTCGTTTATTCCGAATGGGGAGGAATGTATCGCGAAGGCAAGCAGGGACTGTATGTCAACGCAGGGATCGGTCGCGTCGGCATTTCTTTCCGGTTCGGCGCTTGGCCCGAAATAACGGTGATCCGCTTGAAAAGAGAATGACATCATATTGCACTCACAAAATTTTGATGCGGCGGTTTTATGAATTGAGAAAAAATATATTCATTTGCATAAATTTATGCCTTAGTTTACAGCTTTCATTTGTTAAAAATTAAGCACAAAAGAATATGCCGGAAGGTTCTGATAATAAACGGAGCAAAGATTCCCGAATCGAGGACGAAAAAGTTTTCGAAAACATTTTCAGGTACTATTACAAAGGTTTGTGTGCTTATGCATATACTTTCCTGAAAGACCGCGACGCTTCCGAAGAAGTTGTACAAGCCTTTTTTACAGATTTATGGGAAACGCAGGTTTTTCTCGAAGTAGAGATTTCCTTGAAACTGTACCTTTACCGCAGCGTTCACAACCGTTGTATCAATTATTTAAAAACCATGGCGGTTTCGCAACGCCGCTTCGAGAAATACGCCAGACACACGCAGGACGAGATTGAATTAATAAACATGGACACCGAATCGGAAATGTATGAGCATTTTTTTAGCGATGATTTCGAAAGCGAAATACAAAAAGCCATCGACGACCTTGCCCCGCAACAACGGCATATCTTTATACTCAGCCGCTTCCGCCAAAAGTCATACACCGACATCGCCGATGAACTGAAAATAAGCGTCAACAGCGTAAAAACACAAATGTCGCGCGCGCTCCGGAAACTGCGTTCGACGCTTGTTGCCAAAATAGGAGGATGCCGATTGCTGATCCTCCTGTTATTGTCAAAAGAAGCGGGTTTGATGCAACCCGTTCCGATTGCATTACCCGGTTCGCCCGGGAAATAATCGGCGATTGAATATTTTTCTATCTTTTTTTGTCACCCTTCCGAAAAAAATAATGTCTTGTTTTCAGATGGGTCGACAAATGAATAAACAAGAGGAATATATTATTGAGCTTATAAGCGGTTTCCTTGCCGGAGAATTAACCGGCGACGAACTGACCGCACTTAGGAAGTGGATAGAGGCATCCGAAGAAAACCGCAACCTGTTTGAGGAAATGAAAGCCGTATGGCAGGCAACGGGGTCGACGGATGTATCCGGAACATTTGATGCAGAAAAAGCATGGCGGAAAATTTCCGCAAACCGGGAAGCGTCCGCGAACCGCAACCGACAAAAGACTTTCAAAAGCGCTGTTCCCCCGGGCAAAAGGCGTCCGGTCATCAGAAGTATCCGAATGGCGGCTGCCGCACTGATTATCTTTTTTATCGGAGGCGCAACAACACACGTTGTTTTCAAGAGCGAAGCCGAAGAAACCGGCGACCGACCGACCAAAATACCGGCAAATTTTGCATATAAATTGTCGGTTCCCCACGGCGCCAAATCTACGATGGTTCTGCCCGACGGAAGTAAAGTATTCATCAATGCCGGCAGCACGCTGGCTTACGCGGCCGATTACGGAATCGATTCGCGCGAAGTGACGCTCGAAGGCGAAGCATATTTCGATGTCATCACCAATCCCGAAAAACCGTTTACCATCCGCACCTCCGAATTGGACATCAAGGCTTACGGAACCGCATTTAATGTTAAGGCATACCCCGAAGACCCGATGATCGTTACCACGCTCGAACGCGGCGAACTGAAGGTGAAAAGCCGTAACGGCAACAGTTTCGACATGAACATACAACCCAAACAAAATGTGGTGTATTACAAACAAAATATTCCTCGGCCGGCTCAACCCAAAAATAAGGCGTCCGCCGACGTTAAAGCCGATGCGCCGCCCCCTACGCCGGCTGTTTCGAGCGATGTAGACACCCGCCTGTATACTTCGTGGAAGGATGCCGAGTGGATCATCGATGCACAGACTTTGGGCGATTTGGCCGTTTCGCTCGAGCGAAAATATAACGTCCGCATCATTTTCGATTCAAAAGAATTGCGGAATTATCGTTTTTCGGGCACCTTCCGCAACGAAACCATCGAACAGGTACTGACGGCATTGGCCTATACCGCACCCATGAAGTACGGCATCGATCAGGGCTTGGTAAAGCTGCGGATCGACCGAAGCCGAAAGCAGAATTATGACACTTTGTCAAATCAATATCAATAAACTTTAAAATCGGAACGCCTATGGATCAATAAAAGTACAAAATGAAAAAAGGGGGCGTACGGCAAATACACCCCCCAAGAGATCAACCAATCGGAATAAATGGGTATGAGCTTCGGCAAAAAGCGACAACCCGTAATTGATTATTTAATCTAAATGTCAAAAATATGAAAATATATTTAATTTATGCTTTTTTCCCTGATGCGAAAAAAAGAAAAAAAATGTTTTTAATCATGAGATCAATTTTTATACTTGCTTTTATAAGTCTGTTGAACATCTCGGCAAGCGTATATTCTCAAAACGCACGGTTAAATATCGATGTGAGAGAAACGGCTATACGCGATGTATTCAAGCTGATTGAAAATCAAAGCGATTTCAGGTTTTTTTATAACGACAATTTTACCGATCTGAACAAAACGGTGACGTATAATAGCCGGAGTGCAAGGGTAGAAGAAATACTCAACGCCATTCTTGCCCAATCGGACATGTCGTACAAAGTGTTGGAAAACAATCTGATCGTAATAGCCCCTGCCGTTGAATTGAAGCAGGGAACCACCGTCACCGGAATGGTTGCCGACCAAACCGGCGAGCCTTTACCGGGGGTGAATGTGGTGATTAAGGGCACTGCCACCGGTGTGGTAACCGACATTAACGGAAAGTTTTCGATCAATGTACCCGACAAAGAGTCCGTTTTGGTGTTTTCGTTTGTGGGGTATGCCGGTCAAGAAATAGAGGTCGGAGATCAA
>JAVBRP010000260.1:0-10801 GCA_031547815.1 Bacteroidales bacterium
TTGCAAGCGACTGCCTGCATTGAGCGTAACGATGGTGCCGTCGGGCAATTCCACCGAAGATTTCGATCCCAAAGGTACCATCACTTTATTGATCGACGCAACGACCGGTCCGGTCGGTATTTTTGATTCGTCGGTTTGCAACATATAAAACAAAACGGCTCCCGATATAAGCGAGATAAATATTGCCGCCGCCATATTTCTGAACGAGAAACGCTTACCGGATTCCGACTGTCGGCCGTTGCGACGTTCCTGTAAATCGATGCGAAACAACGCTTTTTGTAACGCACGGTCGACATCTTCGTCCCGAACGGCTTTGCCCGCCGCATACCAAACGGCATACATTTTTTTGAAATAAGCCTTGTTGTCGGGGTCTTTCAGAAGTTGCTGCAATTCGGCGCTTTCCCGAGCCGTTAATCCGTTGCTCAGGAATGCGGAAGTCAAATTTTCGATATCGTTTTGCGGCTTTGTCATACTCATAAGACGAAATTTTTATAAAAAGGGGTGGGTGGAACCGGATATTTTTGAAAAAATTTTTCCCCGGAACCTCAAATTTTTATTCTTCTGCTTTTTCTCTTTTTGGCAATGCTCATGGACGAGCGAATCAGAACCAAAACTTCCACTTGCTGCGTAATTCGATAAATAATCAAATACGGACCAATAATAATGTTTCTGTACTTTTTGCCTTTGGTTGTCAGAAATCTGCATTCGGGATGCATCAGGTATTGTTCGTCCAAACACCACACCCTTGAATAAATATTGGCAATAAAATTTTTTGCGGCCATCTTGCCGAAAGTTTCTTCTCCGTATATGTAAACATTTAGTAATGAGTTGTGAAATTCTTCAGACAATTTCACTTCTTTTCTCTTGATTTCATCCATGCTTCAAACTTTTGCATCGATTCCTGAACCGACATAAACTCCGCTTGTTCCGCTTTTTTTATGCCGTCCAAAAACTCCTCTTCGGTTAATGTTCGGTCGGGAAGAATCCATGAATTACCGATAACCGATTTTTCTTTAATTTTCATTTATTTCCTTTTTACATCAGTGCAAATATACATTTTTGAAATCAAAAATCAAAAATCAAAAATCAAAAATAACAAAACGGTCAAATCTTTCAGTTTTTCACGCAGTAGCGCCAATGCATCCCGCAAGTTCGATTTGACGGTATTTTTGGTGATTCCCATGGCTTCGGCAACTTCATCGTAGCTCATCCCGTTCAATCGGGTCAAGGTAAATGTCTGTCGGTAACGCTCCGGAAGTTCGTCCACGGCTTTCAAGATGCGTTGTTCCGTTTCGTCGGTAATCAAATAATCGAGCGGATTTTCGCCCAAATCGGCCAAGGCGGTACACACAATCGCATGGTCGTCGATATAAGACGTTTGTCGGCGGCGTTTTTGGTACATCCGCAAATAATCGATGCACGCGTTTTGAACAGATTTGAATAAATAATCTTTTGCCGACGAACGAATAACACCGGACGAGCGATTATTCCAATACCGCACGAATACGTCGCTCGCAATCTCCTCAACAACAATCGCATCACGAATATAACCGAACGCAATCCTGCAAAGTACGGGATAATATTGCCGAAACAAATATTCGAAATCATTCCTATTCTTGTTCAAATTCACTCGGCTTATCTTTTTTATAATTATATATCCGGCAATAATTTACATTGCAATCCATAAGCTATCCGGCATCGAAATCGACCTTACAAATCTATAAAAGTTTTATCCGAATTCATCGGAAGCATCCGATATATCGTCACAAATACCTGTAACGGCAATCGATCAAAATCCGATAATTCGTCAAAAAAACACAATTTTGTACAAATATTTGCTTATTAGAGAAATAAAAACATTATCGTTTTTTTTTCGACACATTTTTTTGTGCGTTCGTCAAAAAACGACACATTTATTCGATTACATCCGATTTGAATGTCCCTTTCGGATTCTTTTGTTGTATATTTGCATGGAATTATCACGCCTCAAAACATCAGGTTCATTTTATGAAATGCATCGTCATTTTTGCTTCCGGCTCCGGGTCCAACGCGCAACAAATAGCGGAATATTTCGCCGGTACGGATGTGGCGCGGGTGGTTAAAATATATTCCAACCGTGCCGACGCATACGTGCTGGAGCGTGCAAAAAACCTGAACATTCCTGCCGAGGTGTTCAATAAAACCGACTTTTACGAAACGGATTTTATTTGCAACCAACTGACCATCATGCAACCCGACATCATCGTGCTTGCCGGTTTCCTGTGGAAAGTTCCCGAAAGCATCATACAAGCCTTCCCGAAACGAATTATCAACATTCATCCCGCACTTCTCCCCAACTACGGCGGAAAAGGGATGTACGGCGAACGTGTTCACCGCGCGGTTATCGAGAATCACGAACCGGAATCGGGAATTACCATTCACTACGTTAACGAAAATTACGACGAGGGCGCCGTCATTCTGCAAGCCGGATGCCCCGTGGAACCGAACGATACACCCGAAACGCTCGCCGAGAAAATACATATCCTGGAATATAAATACTATCCGAAAACCATCGAACGGGTTTTACTGCAATGCTAAATCATTGATGATTTTTGAATGATGATTTTTGATTAGCCCAAAAATCGACAATTACTTATCTTTGTCCTTTCAAATCATTATACATTATATTATGTCATATAATTTATTGAAAGGAAAGAAAGGCTTGATATTCGGAGCGCTCAACGATAAGTCCATCGCATGGACAACGGCCGAACGCGCTTATGAAGAAGGCGCCGCATTTGTTCTTTCCAACACGCCCGTATCGTTGCGTATGGGCACCGTACAGGAATTAGCCGAAAAATGCAACACCATCGTCATTCCTGCCGACGCCACCAAAATAGACGATCTCGAAGTGGTTATCGAACAGGGAATGGAACATCTCGGCGGAAAATTCGATTTCGTGCTGCATTCCATCGGCATGTCGCCCAACGTTCGCAAAGGAAGAACGTACGACGACCTCGATTATAATTATCTGTTGCAAACCATCGACGTGTCGGCGGTTTCATTTCATAAAGTGTTGCAGGTGTGCCGCAAGATGGATGCCATCAACGATTGGGGTTCGGTGGTAGCGCTTTCGTACATCGCAGCACAGCGTACGTTATACGGCTACAACGACATGGCCGACGCCAAAGCCATGCTCGAATCGATTGCCCGCAGTTTCGGGTACATCTACGGGCGCGAAAAAAAGATACGGATCAATACCGTTTCGCAGTCGCCGACCATGACCACGGCGGGAAGCGGCATCATGGGATTCGGCAATCTGCTGGATTTCGCCGACCGCATGTCGCCTTTGGGCAATGCAACGGCCGAAGAATGCGCCGATTACATCATCACGCTTTTTTCCGACCTCACCCGCAAGGTGACCATGCAAAATCTCTATCACGACGGCGGTTATTCGAGCATGGGCATGAGCCTCAGAGCCATGCAGATATATAATGAAGGTCTTGAATATCAAGACGTGAAAAGAGATTGAGAATCAATGTCCCGACCCGGCCGGAATCGATAGACCCGATCGGGTCGTTAAATAAAATATGACTCCGCGTAAGATATTTTTGTTCGGGCTGTGCATTGTTGCCGTCATTTTTATCGTTTCGGCGATTTTTCCGACCGACGGCATCAAAATCGGTTCCGTGACGTTCCGCTTTCCCGATTATCGCACGTTGTTGCAACCGGGCGGCGCCGAATACAAAGATATCCGTTCGATCATTGCGTCGGTGGATACTGCCGAACGGAGCATGCAGCCGATTGCGGCGCCGGATACCGGTTTCGCAACCGGTTCGGCGGACGCGACGATCGTTACGGAACCCGCGGCGATAGCCATTGACAGCGTTTATACCTACACGTATCCGTTTGCGTTTCCGCCGGAGCGAGACACATTATTATATCCGCTGTTCCGCATTGTCAACAATTTGCAGCGACGCGACAAGCCGATGCGGATATTGCATTACGGCGATTCGCAAATCGAGGGCGACCGCATCACGGCGACCATTCGCAATTATATGCAGTCGAAATTCGGCGGAGCGGGCATCGGTTTCATTCCGATTGTCCCGGCTACCGAGGCTTCCGTTACGTTTCAACAGGATATTTCGCCGGGATGGACCCGTTTTTCGGTGCTCGACAAAAAGAGCGATTCGCTTGCACGCGAACGCCGTTACGGCATTGCGGGAAGTTTCGCCCGTTACGTTGCCTCCGGTGCAGCGGATACCGTGGCGCACATCGGGCTGAAACCGTTTTATATCGGCTATCGCAATGCCCGATCGTTCACGCATGCACGGCTTTTCTACGGTCGGGCCGAAACGCCGTTTACGGTTGTCGTGAACCAAACCGACACGCAACGATTGCCGGCACGCGATATTGTTTCGTCCGGTTGGTGGCGATTCGCACAAAAGCAAACTTCGCTCGATTTGTCGTTGCACTCCCCTGCCCTGCCCGACGTGTACGGGATTGCGCTCGACGGTGCGCGCGGCGTGGCTGTGGACAACATGGCGATGCGCGGCAGTTCGGGTTTGGATTTCACCCGCATGGATACGGCGCAAATGGGACAAATGTTCCGCGCGATGGATGCGGAAATGTTGATCCTGCAATTCGGCGCCAACGTGGTTCCGAACATCACGGACAGTTACGATTATTACGCACGCCGGCTGAAACAACAGCTTTTGACGCTGAAAGCCTTGAAACGAGGGCTGAAAATAGTGGTTATCGGCGTCAGCGACATGTCGCAAAGCGGCTCGAACGGGTACGTTTCCTACCCGAACATCACCAAGATTCGCGATGCGCAAAAGAAAGCGGCATTCGAAGCCGACTGCGTGTTTTGGGATCTGTTCGAAGCCATGGGCGGCGAAAATTCCATGCCGAGCTGGGTTTTTGCCGAACCGCCGCTGGCGCAGAAAGATTTCGTCCATTTTACCTACGGCGGCGCCAAAATTGTGGCGGAACTGTTTTGCAGGGCTTGGGAGAAAGAGTATTTCGAGTTTGCGAAAAGGATCAGAAAGTAACCCGACGACGATTTCGGCCGATTTGATTTCGATAACAATTTTATTGTTTCGAGGGCGCACATTGTAAAAACATACGGACTGACCGCGAGAAGTATAGATACCCGCAAAACCTGAAGTCGCCTCAACGTCAAAATATCGTTATTGTCAACAATGTGTCGTTCCGTCACTTACGATGGGTTTCC
Organism: Bacteroidales bacterium; assembly: GCA_031547815.1. Lineage (GTDB taxonomy): Bacteria > Bacteroidota > Bacteroidia > Bacteroidales > UBA4181 > JAIRLS01. The sequence goes on from JAVBRP010000260.1 coordinate 5,216, forward strand.
GGTTTATCATACCTTGAACTACAGACAACGATGTGCATTGTCTTCAGACAACGATGTGCATTGTCTACAAACAACGATGTGCATTGTCTACAAACAACGATGTGAATTGCTACAAACAACGATGTGCATTGCTACAGACAACGATGTGCATTGCCTATAGACAACGATGTGCATTGCTACAGACAACGATGTGCATTGCTACAGACAACGACATGCATTGCTATAGACAACGATATGTATCGATCCATTTAAGATAGATCCGTTCATTCTTTCACAAACTTCATCGTCGTCCGGCACCGGCCTTCCGTTATCCGGAGAAAATAAATGCCTGCGGGCAATCGCGAAACATCGAGCTGCTTTACGCGACGGGCGTGCATCATGCGAAGTCCGGCTTCGGTAAATACTTCCGCCGTGTCGACGTCCTTTTCGGAACCGAGATACAGAATATTTGCGACGGGATTGGGATACGCGAAAAATCGATTGCCGGTCGCAATAACATCGGCAACGTTCGTTAAAACGGGCACATCTACCGGTTTATCCGTAAACAAGCGATACTCGCCGGGTTGAAGCGTGGCGCCGAACGATGCGGTAAAATTGACGGTTTGCCCCGAAAACACATCGTACCACGCGCCGCCGTGCGGCAAAGCGACCGTTACGGCAGCCGGTTTCACATCGAAATTGCCGACCGTAAAGGCATTCATGTCGTTGCTGCGCCAAACGAAGTACTTCGCGGCGTCTTTCAACGAATAGGAATAATCGGCGGTCGAAAATACGGGGTATTCCCGCTTCAAACGGATTAAATTCGCATATATGTCGTACAAATACTTGCGATCGGGGTCCGAAAGATAATCCCACGCGGGCGGTTTGGGCGACAAGCGGCAATCGACGCTCACCGTTCCGTCCGAAGGGCAATAATTGATGGAATAATCGTAGCCCGACTCGCCGAATTGCCAGATCATTTTCGGCCCGGGCGTGATCAGATGGAAACAAGCCGACATCCGAGCACGCGCCAAGGCTGTCGGCAAATCCTTGACATTGTATTCCGCACCAGAATTACCGTATTGGCGGGCTTTATACATCATGCGCTCTTCGTCATGGCTCTCCGGATAGGCGATCAACGCGGGTTGCCGAAATCCCCGTCCGCTCCAGATGCTTCGCGACAGATCGGATTTGCCCGATTCGTTGTAGCCCATGATGCCTTCGCAATAATTGTAGTTCATGTTTCCCCACAGCAAGATGCCGGCATCGGCAAGTTCTATTTCTTCGCTATCGACCGTCAGATGCTCGAATATGACGACTGCGCCGGGTTTTCGCCGACGAATTTCGCCGGTCATGCGCTTGAGAATGGCGATACGCGAAGCGTCGTAAGCCCAACCGTCGCCCGGCGTTTCGGTGAAGCCTTTCGTGAAGTCGAAACGAAAGCCGTCCGCACGATATTCGCTCATCCAGTAGCTGCACACACTGTCTACCAACGCTTGCGTTTGCGGACTTTCGTGATTGAAATCGTAACCCCAAGCAAATACGGGGTTGGGCGACGACACGTTGTACCAAGGATTATCGGCCGCCGGAGCCGTTCCGTCCCAATAAAGCTGCACCAACGGCGACTGTCCGAACGAATGATTCAGCACCATGTCCATGATCACCGCAATGCCGCGTCCGTGGCAGCTGTCAACCAACGCTTTGAAATCGTTCTTCGTGCCGTAATATTTGTCCGTCGCAAAATAGAACGACGGATTGTAACCCCAACTATCGTTGCCTTCAAACTCGTTCACCGGCATCAATTCGACGGCATTCACACCCAACGTCTTCAAATAATCCAACTTTTGTATGACGGCGCGGAACGAGTGTTCTTCGGTAAAGTCGCGCACCAACAATTCGTAAATCACCAATTTGTCCCCGGCGGGAGGCGTGAAATCGGTCACCCGCCAACGGTACGGCGTTTGCCCGGTTTGGAATACCGACACGATGCCTTCGGTTTTGCCCGCGGGATAGGGCTTCAAATCGGGATAAACACTTGCGGGTATATGCCTGTCGTTCCACGGGTCGAGCACCTTGTCGGTGTACGGATCGGCAATCCGCAAAACACCGTCGACAAGATATTGGAAAGCGTATTCGGCGCCGGGCGTTATTTCCGTAAGCGTCAACCACCAATAATCGCCGTCGCGCTTCATCAGGTAACGGTTGTCGATCGCCCAATCGTTGAAATCGCCGACAAGGTAAACAAATTCCTTGCGGGGCGCGTAAAGACAGAGCGTCACCGTTTGCCCGTCGACGATGTTGATTCCCGCACGCACTCCGTCGGGCCGTGCCGCCGTTTTCGTTGCGGGACGAACAACGACATGCACGGTATCGCGCGCAACGTCGGTTCCCGATTGCGCTTGGGCAACGATGACCTGCACGTTGATCGTCAATCCTGTCAATAAAAAAACCGAAAAAAGCAGCCGGCGAAGCATGTTTTTACTTTCCATTTTAAAAATAAATCAAAATGTGCGACACGATTTGACGGATTTGTATAAGGAGTTTAAACCTGTCGGGGTTTTGAAACCCGACAGGTTTTCGAGACTTGCCGGGCTGCTATTCGTTAAATTCCAATATGAGGACATCGCGCGGTTTAAGTTGCAGCATGCCTTTGCTCAGATCGACCGTCGTGTTTCCGATGATCTCTTTGGCCGAATCGCGCGGTAATACTTCCCGATAAGGTGTCAAATCGAGCATTTTCGGTTTGTTTGTTCCGTTGAGGAGCACTACGGCCGATTTTTTTCCGTATTTCCGTTCGTATACATACACGCCGTCAATTGCCGGGATAAAATGTTTCAGCGAACCTTTGGCTATTACCGGGTTTCCTTTGCGCCAATGCAGCAAGCGGCGCATGTAATCGAACGCTTCGTTCTGCGTTTTTGTTCTGCCGTGCGCCGCGAAAGCGTTTTGCTTGTCGCCGGGCCACCCGCCGGGAAAGTCTTCGCGCAAACGGCCGTCGCCGTCGGCTTTGGATGCTGCCATCAAAATCTCGGTGCCGTAGTATATTTGCGGAATGCCGCGTGTTGTGAGCAGCAATGCAACAGCTTGCCGGTAGCGGTCGAGATTCGAAGCGCTTTTTTTGGTGCGGCAGAAGCGCGACAAGTCGTGGTTGTCCAGAAAAATCAACAGACTCATCGGGTCGGGATAAACGACATCCTGCGCCAGCGTCTCGTAAATGCGCGACAGGCCCTTTTCCTGATCGGTCTCCTCGTCGAAGGCTTTCTCCATGGCGAAGGTCAGCGGGAAATCCATGACGGTGCGCAGATTCGAGTTCTTGGGCGCCGCTATTTTGCTGCCTTTCTGCCAATAGGCAATACCTATATTGTTGGTGTACCATGTTTCGCCGACGATGTTGAAGTCGGGGTATTCATCGGTCACTTCGCGGCACCAGCGCGACATCATGTCGAAATCGGCAAACGGGTGCGTATCCTGCCGGATGCCGTCGATACCCGCAAATTCGATCCACCAGATGCTGTTTTGGATGAGATAGCGCGCCACGTGCGGATTGCGCTGGTTGAGGTCGGGCATGGAGGCTACAAACCAACCGTCACAGGCTTTCTGCTTGTCGAATGTCGACGCATGCATGTCGTACTGCGTACTTGTCTTGAAAGAGGTTTGTACGAACGCGTCGGGAAAATTGAACCAATCGCGCGACGGCTTGTCTTTGAAAAATCGGTGTTCGCTTCCGCAATGGTTGAAAATCATATCCATCACCACTTTCAATCCTTTGTCGTGCGCGTTCTCCGTCAGTTCGGCAAACTCGTCGTTGGTGCCGAGTCGCCGGTCGACGCGGTAATAGTCGGTGGCGGCATAACCGTGGTAGGAACCTTCGGGCATGTCGTTTTCCTGCACGGGATTCAACCACAGAGCCGTCACACCGAGATCGACCATGTAGTCCAGACGTTGCGCGATACCTTTCAAGTCGCCTCCGTGCCGCGCATATTGGTCGCTTCGGTCGACTTTAGTTTCGCGCATGCCTTTCACCGTGTCGTTTGTCGGATCGCCGTCGGCAAAACGGTCGGGCATTACCAGATACAGAACATCGCCGGCATTGAAGCCTTCGCGTTCGGAGGAATCGGGGTTACGCCGTTTCAATTCGTAGAGAATGGTCGTGCTTTTGCCGTCCCGCTCCAGCACAATATCGAATTTTTCGGGAAGGGTATTCGATACGTCGAGGTACAATAACAGGTAATTCGGACTTTCCTGACGTACGACTTCTTTCAGCCTGACGTTTTGTGCGATGATGCTCACTTTACTGTCGGCTACGTCAGGCATGTTCAACAGTATTTGCAATTCGGGATTCTTCATTCCCGCCCACCAGAAGGGTGGGTCGATATGATCGATTTGTTGTGCGGAAGCATTCGCGGCAACATAAAATAATAAGGTTGCGATGATTCGGATTGATCTTGTGAATCCGGTTGATCGATAAAGATACATGAATCTCTATTTTTTGATTTCGAAAATAAAAAAAAGCGTGTTCGCTTGATATGTCGGCTTACACGCTTTTCAGGATTCTTCGGAAAAGGAATTATTTCTTCAGACGCTCCAATTCTTTTTGCATTTTTTCCATCATCTCTTTCATCGCCCGTATTTCTTCGGACATTATTCGGGTTTCTTTGTTTTTTTCGGCAAGTTTTGCATCACGTTCGGCAATTATTCCCTCTTGCTCGGCAATAATTCCCTCTTGCTCGGTAATTATTCCCTCTTGCTTGGCAATTTTCTTTTCCCTTTCGGCAATTTCTTGCTCTTGCTCCGCTTCCCGCATAATCATCCACCATTCCTCTTCGATGTCCCTTTTTTCTTTGGGATCGGCGGCGGTATGTTGCAGGATTCCTACCATTTCGTACAGATTGTCGTCATCTTTTACGTCGTGGCTGTATTCTTTAAGGATGCCTTTTTCATCAATAAAATACTTTTGCTCGAAAATGGTGAGCATCTTTTCGAGGCTTGTACGGGTTTTACCGACAATGCGCGGAATTTGCACCACATAACTGTCGTGGGTGAGGCTTTCGATGAGCGGACTTTTCAGGTGAAGCACTTTTCCGGCAATCAAGTCGTTGTAGGTTCGATTTACCTTGATGGCTATGGCGCTTGTCTCGGTTAACTTGAAACCCAACAGATAGATAGAGATTATCGGCAACGGTACTTCCACTTTTTTGCCGTCTTTCTCCACCACGTCCATACGCTTGTACTGCTCGCCGAGATAGGTGCGAAAACGCATCAAATCGGCAGCTTTCTGCGATTTTTGGATTTCGATCAGCACTTTCTTGTGCTCACCGTCGGCAGTGCGTATGGAAGCCACAAAATCGAAGCGTATCACCGAAAGAATATCGAAATCTTCCGGGTTTTCGGGCGCCCGCGACTTTCTCTTTTTCCTGATCTTACCTTTATAATAGGTGTATTCCTGCGGTATCGGAATGAGTTCCGTAACAGGCTCGTCTATCAAGGTTTCCACGAAAAAACGCGCTACACGGTTGTTCTCCATCAAACGTTTGAAAACGGTGTCGAATATCGGGTTGGCAATAATCATGATTCAAAATTCCTTATTCAAGATTCAATATTAACTTC
>JAVBRP010000118.1:0-7407 GCA_031547815.1 Bacteroidales bacterium
TCATACCGTTGCCGAAATCGGAACCGCCGATTTTATCCGCGATTATCGCGATGCGGACAAATTTATCGGTTTTTGCAAACGCTGCCGGAAGTATGGCGCTTGTTGGGCCTGTCCGCCTTTCGATTTCGACGTCGACGAGTATATTTCCGCTTATGAGAGGGCTTATATCATCGGCACAAAAGTTTACCTGAATGATGTCGTATCGGGAGAAACCGGATCACCGGCCGATCGCAAAGAAGCCGCGTATCGCATTTTTGAGGAAGCGCGGCGAAAGTTGGACGATCGACTGCTCGAAATGGAACGGGAGCGCCCCGGCGGTAAAGCGTTCTTTGCGGGATCGTGTGTCGGGTGCACACTCGACGCCTGTACCCGAATCGTCGGATTGCCGTGCATCTGTCCGGATAAGATACGGCCTTCGCTTGAATCGGTGGGATTCGACATCGGCAAAACCTCGTCCGAACTGCTCGGCATCGAATTGAAATGGGGCAACGGCGACTCGCTTCCCGAATACTACACGCTTGTCAGCGGATTTTTCACTAACGATTCTTTAACGAAAGATTTTTCGATCGAATAAACACAATAAAAATCAAATTATTATGAAAAAAATAAACATTATTTTGGCCATTCTCCTGTTGTTGGCGGCAGGATGCGGAGGAAACAAATCGGGCAACCAAACCGATGAACTTATCACGGTTGACGTTACGGCAAGTTATCCGAAGAAGGAACTTATTCTTCAGGATTTTATGGATGTGGAATACATCCCGTTGGAAACGAATAATGATTTTGTTTGCCAAGGCTTTGTGCAAGCTGTCGGTAAGGATATCATAGTGGTAAAGAACAGGGTTAACGATGGGGATATCTTTATTTTTGACCGAACCGGTAAAGGGTTAAGAAAATTTAACCGGTTGGGGAAAGGCGGCGAGGAATATGCTTTTATTTTAGGGATCGCCATTGATGAAGACAACAATGAGATGTTTATCAACAGCCATTCTTCAAGAAGAATTTTGGTATATGATTTGTTCGGTAATTTTAAACGAAGTTTCCAACATAAAGAAGGAGGCATGTATAACAAAATTTACAATTACGACAAAGAACATTTGATATGCCAGCAGGAGTTTTTCCCGACTTATGATCCTGAAAGCAACAGGAATTCGGTTTTTATCATATCCAAACAAGACGGGAGTATTAAGGAAGTGGAAATTCCTTTTGAAAAGAAAATATCAACCGTAATGATGTTGCAGGACAAGGAAATGACTTATTCTAACGGGCCTCGCAATTGCATCATCACACCTTTCCAAAACAATTGGATAATTGCAGAACCTTCAGCCGACACGGTGTACAGATATTTGCCGGACAACAGTATGCGTCCTTTTATTATGAGAACACCGTCTGTACATTCCATGAAACCCGAAGTTTTTCTTTATCCGGGTGTTCTTACCGACCGTTATTACTTCATGCAAATCGTCAAAAAAGAATACGACTTTGCAACGAATAGAGGATTTCCAAGAACCGATTTGATGTACGACACGCAGGAAAAGGCCATATTCAATTGTACGGTATACAATGGCGATTATACCAAAAGACCCGTCACTATGTTTCGTGACCCTCTAAATGAAGAAATAGCATTTTGGCAAAGTTTAAATGCCGAAGACCTTGTTGAATCACTTGAAAAAGGCCACCTGAAAGGCCGATTGAAAGAAATAGCCGCGACATTGGACGAAGAGTCCAACCCGGTGATCATGTTGGTAAAGCATAGAAAGTGAGGTATTTACTTCGGGCGCGTTGCCGGATGTGCTGCACGCATCGCCGGTATGCTTTCGTGCTCGATCCGGATTCCGTGCAAGCCGTTCGGTTACGGGTTGAACGTGGCAACGTGCCTTTTCACTTTTTCGCCGTACAGGTCGCTGATGGTGATCATCAGTCCGGTTTCTTCCACATCGCCGAAATGCGGATTGATGGCCGTACCGAAAGTCCGCATCGAAGGCGACAGGTTCATGTACGAATTGATCAGCGGCGGGATGTTTTCGCCGTAGCTGCGCACTTTCCGGAAAAGAATCTTGTAGTCTTCCGCATAGTCCTTCCCGACAAAAATTTTTGCCATGACATCTTTATCGATGTCCGAATTCAGCGACAGGTTGTCGTAAGGCCGCATCAGATTTTCGGGATCGCCGAAATGCTTGTCGAGAAAGTATAAGATCATGTCTCGCGCTTCCGTATTGTAAGAAGTATACATGGTAACTTTTCCCAAAAAATATTTTTTGTCGGGATTTTTCACCACCAAAGCGCCCAATCCGTCCCAAAGATTATCCAGCGAATAAATGCCTCTGCCGAAGCGGTTGGTCGATTGGAATGCCGGCTGCACGAACGACCGCCCCAACTCGATGGTGTAGGGCAGGTAGTTTTTGATAAAATCGCCGGAAAAGTCGAATAATTCGGCTGTAGCCAAATTGATCACGCCTTTTTCGTCGACATACGATTCGTCGCAGATATGGAACCGGTATCCGCCCAATATTTCTTCGCTTTCGGTGTCCCAAACAATCAATTGCTTGTAGGGATTTACGGCCGTATCGTAATGGTCGATATCCACCGCTTCGCCCGTACCGCCGCCCGCATAGCGAAACGACAATTCGCGCAGACGCCCGATCTCGCGCATGATGTTCGGCGAATCGTGAGCGGTGACCACATACAGGTCGTTACTTAAACGATTGGTTTTGCGAATAAACTTGTCGGATGTTAATTCTTTAATGATCAACTCCTTATCAACGGGCGCTATGATGTCTTTCATATCTATGAGTGTCTTTATAATATAGCAGCAAAAATATGCATAAACGGTTAAATTGTCGCAAAAAATAATCGCAAAACGATAAAAGACGTTTCGAACCTAACCGGCCGCGACACGATCGGGTTTCGATGTTGTCGACGAAAAATGATCGATACGGGCATTCGGGATTGCCGGATCGATAAAAATACTAAATTTACAGCCGCAACGAGCAGGATACATCGACATGTCGCTCCGTTCGTTTTTCTCATTAACCGTAACCGGTTCTGTCATTGTTGCGAGGCGAAGACGCAATCGATCGGAAGGTCGAAAGCATTTTAATCCCCGACAAATGAACCAAAATACTCCCGAAACGGTTATTTTTTTATCTTTACACCACCTATACGAAATAACAATTGACGTTTCGGACGGATATGAAAACGATTTTGGATCGATTGAGAGAGAAGATTGACGCGGCGGGCGAACGGGCCTTTTTCAACCCTCCCGCCTCCGAAGAAGAAATTGCGGAAACGGAAGAAAAGCTCGGAATAACGTTTCCCCGCTCCGTCCGTGAATTTTATCGCGTATTCAACGGCGGTTTTATCGCATACACAAGCCCGGTTTCGGAAGAGCCGGCAAACGACGAGATGTTCGAAGACCTGCAGTGGAACAGCAACACCATATTGTCGCTGGAGGAAATAAGAACGGGATTCGGGAAGCGTTACCCCGAATATACGCCCGTGATCCACACGCATTCGCAGGAGTTTCTGGCATTCGGCAATCCGTTGGTTTCCGACGAAAGCCCCATTTACGATGCTTTTCACGAATTTACGCCCGACAAATGGGGTATTCTGTACGACAATTTCGAGGCGCTGCTTATCGATTACATCGAAAAAGAAGGAGCGATCAAAACCATTGCGGTGTAAATGATTACCTTTGTCTCGTATTGTTTGTTTACAAAAAGTAATAACGACAACTTAAAATATGATCACACGAATCAAAATAAACGGATTCAAAAGTTTGTTGAATGTCGATTTGTATTTCGGCCCTTTTACGTGTATCGCGGGAGCCAATGCTGTCGGAAAGTCGAATTTGTTCGATGCGATCGTTTTTCTTTCCAAACTTGCGGATAACACGATTCTGCAAGCGGCAAAGTCAATCCGCAGCGAAGACCAAAAACATTCGAACATCAAGGATATTTTCTTCAAAAGCGGTTCGCATTATCTTGATAAAATGTCGTTCGAGATAGATATGATCGTGCCGGCCAAAGCAGAAGGCGAATTGGGCCAACCGGTGGAAGCAACGATTACAAGTTTGCGCTATACGCTTGAATTAATTCTTAACGAGAATAACGGGCAAAATGAACCGATCGGAATTACACGAGAATCGTTATATCCGATTGCCGTTACCGAGATGAAGAATCGGCTGTATTTTGAAACGAAAAAGGAATGGTCGGATTCTGTTTTGACAGGACAAAGGGATCACCCTTTCATCTCAACCGAAAACGGAAAAATAAAAATGCACCGGGATGGCGAAACAGGCTCGGTATCCGAGTTTATTGCCGAAAAGATGCCTCGTACGCTGCTTTCAACCGTAACCTCCGGTTCACCTACAGCTTATTTGGTAAGGCAGGAAATGTGCAATTGGGTTAAATTGCAATTCGACCCCGCCGCGTTACGTCAACCCGATTCGATTTTTGAAACAAAAAATGCGCAAATAAATTCCGCCGGTTTCCATCTGCCCGCAACTTTATATCGCTTACATCACGAAAAGGGTAACAGAGATGTGTACCAATCGCTGACCAATAGACTTAAAGAAGTGGCAGATGATGCTGATGAAATATATGTTGAAAAAGATGAAAAAAGAGGGCTGTTAACACTTCAAATGAAATTCGGGGACGGTTCGGTTCTCCCGGCACAATCCCTGTCCGACGGAACATTACGTTTTTTGGGATTGGCCTGTATTATGGAGGACAACGGGTATGGCCGGATCATTTGTCTTGAGGAACCGGAAAACGGAATCAATCCTCAAAAAATAGATGCATTGGTGCAACTGTTGGAAGAGTCGGCAACAGATACCGAATTTCCGGTTGATGAAGACAATCCTTTACGGCAAGTAATGATTAACACGCATTCGCCGGTTGTCGTCAATTCCGTTCCCGGCGAAAGTTTATATTTAGCTGCGGAAAAAGAGATTTTCTTGGAAGAATTCGGGAAAAAGGTAAATTATACAGGATTTATGGCAGTGGATCATCTATGGAAAACAAAGCATAAGTTGGCGGAAGCAATCCCTTGGGGAGATATTGCCGGATACCTTGAAAAAAGTGTTTTTGAGAAAATGAATACTCCGAAAGCGAATGATGAAAAAAAGATAACCGTAGCGGAGCACTATCGCCAATCGTCTCCTTTTTAACGACATGGGTACGCTGAAATATACATTGATTTCCGACGGCAGTTCGGATAAAACATTATTGAGAATTATCCGATGGTCGCTTCTCGATCTTTATCCCGAGCTTTCATGTAAGGGAAGTTTTGCCGATTTCAGGTATCTGAAGAATCCGCCACAGACGGGAGATATTGTCGAACGAGTGAAAAAAGCGAACGAATATTACCCGTTCGATATTCTTTTTTATCACAGAGATGCGGAAACAACGGACAAGAATATTATCAAAAAGCGAAAAGAAGAAGTATTCGGTTGTATCGCCTCCGAACCTGCGTCAAATATTGTTTGTGTTGTTCCGATAACCATGATGGAAACATGGTTGCTGATCGATCGGGAAGCCATCAAAAAAGCGGCCGGAAACAGGAATTATGCGGGTGAGATTGATCTACCCGCATTGTCGAAACTTGAATCAGTGAAAGACCCGAAAACGAAATTACACCACATATTAGAAACAACAAGCGGGTTGAAAGGCCGACGATTAAAAACATTTAACGTTCATTCTGCCGTACATCTTGTCGCCGAAAATATTAAGGATTTTAGTCCTTTAAGAGAATTAGCCGCATTCAGGGAATTTGAAAATGATTTGAAGGTGGCGATCGATATGTTCTTGAAGAACAATTGAGAACTTGATGATGATTTCTCGAACCTGTCATCGAAAACAGTCGACCTTATTCATGAAAGGACAAATCGAAAATCGTCAATCGAAAATCAAAAATGTAAATGATCCGTTTTTTTCTCCATAACCGCCTCGTAACCTATCTCTTGCTGATCATTCTCATCGCATGGGGTATCGTTGTGGCGCCGTTCAACTGGCACACCGGGCCGTTGCCGCGCGATCCCGTGCCCGTGGACGCCATTCCCGACATCGGCGAGAACCAGCAGATCGTCGCTGCCGAATGGCCGGGGCGTTCGCCGCAAGACATCGACGACCAGATCACTTATCCGCTCACTACGGCATTGACGGGAATTCCCGGCGTGAAGGACGTTCGCAGTACCTCCATGTTCGGGATGTCGTTTATTTACATCATTTTCGAGGAGGATATCGAATTTTACTGGTCGCGGGCGCGGATACTAGAAAAATTGGCCTCCCTGCCGCCCGATCTGTTGCCCGAGGGCGTCACCCCGATGTTGGGGCCTGACGCTACCGCACTCGGACAAATCTTTTGGTATACGCTCGAAGGGCGCGATCCCGCAACGGGCAAACCCGCGGGCGGATGGTCGGGCGAAGAACTGCGCAGCATACAGGACTTTCATGTGAAATATGCGCTTTCGGCAGCCAAAGGCGTGGCCGAAGTGGCTTCCGTCGGCGGTTTCGTGAAAGAATACCAGGCGGATATCGATCCCGAAGCGATGAAAGCGTACGGCGTGGACATCATGCAGATAATGAATGCCGTGCAAAAAAGCAATCTCGACATCGGCGCCGAAACCATCGAAATGAACAAAGTGGAGTACTCCATTCGCGGCGTGGGCTACATCAAGTCGTTGGACGATCTCGGCGAGGCCGTGGTGGCGCTGCGCGGCGATATTCCCGTGCGCATCAAGGATGTGGCGAATGTGCACTTCGGGCCGGCCACGCGTCGCGGCGGGTTGGATAAAGGCGGCGCCGAAGCCGTCGGAGCCGTGGTGGCGGCGCGTTACGGATCCAACCCGTTGGTGGTGATCAACAACGTAAAAGAGAAGATTGCCGAAATTGCGCCCGGGTTGCCCGAGAAAACCTTACCCGACGGCAGCGTTTCGAAAGTTACCGTCGTGCCGTTCTACGACCGCACCGGACTCATTAAGGAAACCGTCGGGACGCTCGAAACCGCGCTCACCGACGAAGTGCTTATCTGCATCATCGTCATCATCCTCATTCTGCTCAATCTGCGTGCATCCGTCATCGTTTCGGGCCTGCTGCCCGTGGCCGTGCTCGTCACTTTCATCCTGATGAAATACCTGCACGTGGATGCCAACATCGTTGCCCTTTCGGGAATTGCCATTGCCATCGGGGTGATGGTGGATGTGGGCATCATCTTCACCGAAAACATCGTGCGGCATTTGGAAATGCCCGAAAACAAGGACGTACACGGGAAAGAACTGCTTGCAGTCATCTATCGCGCCGTCACCGAAGTGCGATCGGCCGTGATCGTTGCCATGCTCACCACCGTGGTCAGCTTCATTCCCGTATTCTTCATGGAAGCGCAGGAAGGAAAAATGTTTCGACCGTT
>JAVBRP010000198.1:0-5093 GCA_031547815.1 Bacteroidales bacterium
TCTCATGACGCTCATTATTGTTATCATCACATCGATAATCTCGATCATCGCTTTTTCAAACCGACGTTTGTTCGCAAAGCTGCAATTCAACCCGTGGCAGACCTATCACCGAAAGGAATGGTACCGGCTCGTCACGCACGGTTTTTTGCATGCCGATTGGATGCATCTTTTCATCAACATGCTGGTGCTGTATTCTTTCGGCTCGCATGTCGAAGCCGATTTCGACTTTATGTCCGGAAGAATCGCGTGGATGAAAATGCCGATGCTGTGGTTCGTGATTTTTTATCTGCTGAGCCTCATCGTGTCGTCGCTCACCACGCTCTACCGGCACAGGGATCACGATTGGTACAATTCCGTGGGGGCTTCGGGCGCGGTGTCGGCGGTGCTGTTTTGCTGCATTTTTTTCGATCCCGGCATGACGCTCTTGTTCATGGGCATCGTTCCCATCAAAGCGTATATTTTCGGGCCGCTCTATCTGTTCTATTCCTACTATTCGGGAAAGAAAGCGGCAGACAACATCAATCACGACGCGCATTTTGCGGGAGCCGTATTCGGTTTTTGCTTTCCGATGCTGCTCGACGCAAAGTTGATACGCATATTCATCGATCAGTTTTAATCCCTCTGCGGCTCTCCGTTTTTCTCTGTGGCCCTCCGTGTCCCCCAAAAACGTATCAATAGGAACACAGAGAACCACAGAGTAGGCCCGGAGAACCACAGAGATTTCTTGAAATAATTGGAACCAACTTTTGATTTGTATTTAAAATGGAAATAATCGCATATCTCGTCGCCGGGCTTTTGGTCGGCGGCATTGCGGGCTACGCCGCCGCAAGAACAGCTTTTCGTAAGAACTTTGTTTCGAAGGAACTTTACGATGTGATGAACGCCGGCCTGACCACCGCGAACGAGAATCTCGAAAAAGAACGACAAACGAACGATGCGAATCGGGCGCTCATACTTCGTTTGACGAGCGAGTCGGAACAGAAACTTTCGAAAGCGGAGGTGGAGCAGCAATATGTGGCGAAAGAAACATTCGCCATTGTCAACCGGAAACTCGAATCGGCCGAAAACGGTTTAGCCGCAAAAGAACAGGCGATTCTCGAATTGAATACGCACTTGACGGAGCTTCGCCAAAAGGAAGAACATCTGAACGAAAAGCTGACGACTTTCAACCGGGAACTTGAAAATCTGCACGCGCTTTCGCAGGAAAAATTCAGGAACCTGGCGACGGAGGTGCTCGAGGAAAAGAAGCAGATATTCGTGACGGAAAACAAAAAGGAGCTGCATACGATTCTCGACCCGCTGAAAACAAACCTCAACGAATTCAAGGAAAAGGTGGAGGCGACGCGAAAGGAGGATATTCGCGACATGACATCCTTGAAAAAAGAAATAGAATCGCTTCAAAAACTCAATAACCAACTGAGCGAGGACGCCAAAAATCTGGCGACGGCGTTGAAGTCGGAGGTTAAAATGCAGGGCAATTGGGGCGAGGACAGGCTGAACATGATCCTCGAAACGGAAGGTCTGCAAAAATATATCGATTTCAACCGCGAGGAAGTGCACCGCGACGAGGAGCAGGAACGTAACCGTCGCCCCGATTTCATCCTGAAACTGCCCAACGGGAAGCACATCGTGATCGACAGCAAGGTTTCGCTGACGGCCTACGTGAATTATTTCAATGCCGCAACGGAAGAGGAAAAAGCCGAATATCTGAACCGGCATTTGCGAAGCGTGACCGATCACATCAACGCTTTGGCGGATAAGAATTACCAGTCGCTGGCGGGGCTTACCACACCCGACTACGTGTTTATGTTCATGCCGATAGAGTCGGCGTTGACGCTGGCGCTGAACCAAAATCCCGAAATCTTCAACCAAGCGCTGAAGCGAAAAATCGTATTGATTACGCCCACAACGCTGGTGGCGACATTAAAAATCGTGAAAGTGCTGTGGCAGAAAGAAAATCAGGTAAAAAACGTGGAGGAGATTTTCCGTCAATGCGGAGAATTGTACAACAAGTTCGTTACGTTTCTGGAAGATATGGACAAGCTGGAAACGGCGCTGAACAAAGCAAGCGAAGCTCACCGAAGCGCCATGAACAGCCTGACGTCGGGCGGCAAACGCGGAGCCACGATCATCGGGCGTTTCGAAATGATCAAAAAGCTGGAAGCCAAAACCAACAAAAGCATTCCCGACAAGGTGCTGCGGCAAATCGAACTCCTGCCCGATGATGACGAACCGCTGATGCTCCACGCCGAAACGACGGACGAAGAGGAACCGGATGCAATAATCGACAGAGAACAAGATACATATTGAGCCGCATAACCGAATGTCCGCATATTTCTGATGTTCATTCGGTCGGGATTGTCATTCAAAACTCCGCACGGAATACCGGCATCGAAAAATCAATTCAACAGACATGAAAAAATCAATCATATACCTCTTAATGACGGCATTACATCTGCTTGCTCTGCCGTTCGTTTCACATGCTCAACCGTACAAAGAGACGCAACGGATAAGCGCTCCGGAAGCGAATCAAGCCGTCGCCGCGGACGACAAATATCTGTACGCCATCGGCAACAAAATCATTGCCAAATATACCAAAAGCGGCGAAAAAATCGCGGAATGGCGATCTCCGTCGGATGCCGTGATACATCTCAACAGCGGCACGGTGCACAAAGGCAAACTGTACTGCGCGCATTCCGACTATCCGGCCCTCCCGATGACCGGCTCGGTCGAAATTTTCGATGTGAAAACGATGAAGCACGTGCAATCGATCAGCTTCGGGACGGGATTCGGCTCCTGCACGTGGGTTCTTCCCGCCAAGGAAGGTTGGTACGTCTTCTTCGCGCACTACGAAGGAAAATCGCAACAACCGGGATGCGACGTGTCATATTCGCAATTGGCGCTGTATGACAAAAATTGGCAATTCCGCCGGGGATGGGTCATGCCGAAAAACCTGACGGAGAAAGTGCGGCCCTACAGCCTTTCGGGAGCAATCCGGATAGGCGACGTTTTCTATTGCACCGGACACGATGCCGCCGAATGTTATTTGCTCCGGTTGCCCGAACAAGGCTCGTATCTGAATTGGACGGGAACCGTTCCCGTGCCGTTCAACGGACAAGGCATCGCCGTCGATCCGCAAGGTGTTTTGTGGGGAATCGACCGAAAAACGAAAGAAATCATCCGAGCGGAATTCTGACCTATCGGGTTTTAAAAACCCGATAGGATGTCCTGTGCACAAAAGTCTTGCGATAAAAGGAGATACACACTCCAAGATGTTTTTTTACTTCCGGTTTCGATGATATTGTTTATCTTTATCGCCGAATTACAATAACAATAAAACCGATAAACATGAAAAGAACAATTCTATGTATCTGTATGACTGCATTGTTAACAGGTGCACCGGCGCAATGGAAGCCGGCCGGCGATAAAATCAAAACGGCTTGGGCCGAAAAAATCGATCCGGGTAAAGTGTTGCCCGAATATCCGCGTCCGTTGATGGAACGCGGCGATTGGCAAAACCTGAACGGGCTGTGGGATTATGCCGTGTTGCCCGTCGGACAAAAAGAGCCGTCGCAATTCGAGGGGAAAATACTCGTGCCGTTCGCGATAGAATCGTCGTTGTCGGGCGTACAAAAAACGGTCGGCGAAAACAACGAACTGTGGTACAAACGCACCTTTGCGATACCTTCGGGCTGGAAAGGCAAGAACGTGCTGCTGCATTTCGGCGCGGTCGATTGGAAAACCGAAGTATTTGTCAACGACATCAAAGTGGGAACGCATACGGGCGGATATACGCCGTTTTGCTTCAACATCACTCCGTTTCTGAAATCGGGCGAACAAAAATTGGTCGTCAAGGTTTGGGACGGAACCGATAAAGGCTACCAACCGCGCGGCAAGCAGGTAAGCGAGCCCCGCGGGATATGGTACACGGCGGTAACCGGCATCTGGCAAACCGTTTGGCTGGAACCCGTGGCCGAAAAGCATATTTCGAAAGTATGCGCCGTTCCCGACATCGACAAGAAGAGACTGACGGTGAATGTTGCGGGCGAAAACATGCGCTACGGTGACATCGTGGAGGTGGAAGTGCTG
The DNA here is from genome assembly GCA_031547815.1 of Bacteroidales bacterium. Taxonomy (GTDB): domain Bacteria; phylum Bacteroidota; class Bacteroidia; order Bacteroidales; family UBA4181; genus JAIRLS01. The sequence continues at coordinate 4,090 of JAVBRP010000198.1, forward strand.
GAAGGCAGCACGACGGTGGCCGTATCGAAAGTGTCGGCAGGACAAATCGCCGAACTGAGCATTCCCGCCGCCAAACTGTGGTCGCCCGAATCGCCTTTTCTTTACGACATGGAGATCAGTCTGTATGCCGACGGAAAAGTGGTCGACAAGGTAAAAAGCTATTGCGCGATGCGTAAGATTTCGACCAAGCGCGACGAAAACGGTATCGTGCGGATGCAGTTGAACGATAAGGACTATTTTCATTTCGGCCCGCTCGATCAGGGTTGGTGGCCCGACGGCTTGTATACCGCTCCCACAGACGAAGCGTTGGTTTACGACATCAAGAAAACGAAAGATTTCGGATTCAACATGATCCGCAAACACGTGAAAGTGGAACCGGCGCGCTGGTACATGCACTGCGACCGCTTGGGAATCCTCGTTTGGCAGGACATGCCGAGCGGCGACCGTTCGCCCGGTTGGCAAAACAAACAATACTTCAACGGCTCGGAGCTTGTGCGTTCGCCCGAATCGGAAGCCAACTATCGTAAGGAATGGAAAGAAATCATGGATTATCTCTACGGACATCCGTCCATCGTGGTCTGGGTGCCGTTCAACGAGGCTTGGGGGCAGTTCAAGACCGAAGAAATCACCGTTTGGACCAAAGCTTACGATCCTTCGCGGTTGGTGAATTCGGCAAGCGGCGGTAACTTCTACCGCACGGGCGACATGCTCGACCTGCACAATTATCCCGGCCCCGCCATGTATCTCTACGACGCCGAGCGCGTCAACGTATTGGGCGAATACGGCGGAATAGGATTGCCTTTGGAGGGACATCTCTGGCAACCGGAGAAGAACTGGGGATACGTTCAATTCAAGAATTCCAAAGATGTCACCGACGAATACGTCAAGTTTGCCGAACAACTGAAAAAGATGATCGCCACAGGATTTTCGGGCGCCGTATACACGCAAACCACCGACGTGGAAGGCGAAGTGAACGGATTGATATCCTACGACCGCAAAGTGAT
>JAVBRP010000062.1:0-4358 GCA_031547815.1 Bacteroidales bacterium
CTTCAATAATGCATCAACGTCGATTCAATTCTTATACGGATTACTTTCGGAAACATTACGGCGAAAGGGTTCAGAAATTGACCATCGATGCGGGATTTACGTGCCCCAACCGCGACGGAACGGTCGGCCGTGGCGGATGCGCTTATTGCAACAACGATGCTTTCAACCCGTCGTACTGCAAGCCCGAAAAAAGCGTTCGGCAACAGTTGCTCGAAGGGATCGAGTTTCACAAAGTCCGCTACCGCAAGGCATTTCGTTATTTGGCATATTTTCAGGCTTTTTCGAACACGTATGCGCCGATCGAAAAATTACGCGCCATATACGACGAAGCGTTATCCGTGCCCGATGTGGTCGGGTTGGTTATCGGCACGCGCCCCGACTGCGTGGACGACGAGAAATTGGATTATCTGGCCGAGTTGAACCGACAATGTTACGTAGTGATGGAATACGGCTTGGAAAGCTGCTACAACCGTACGCTGGAACGGATCAAACGCGGACACACATACGAACAATGTGTGCGGGCTGTTGAAGCTACGGCTGCGCGCGGCATTCGCACGGGGATACATTTGATATTCGGCCTTCCGGGCGAATCGCGCGACGAAATGCTCGCCGAAGCCGATATTGTCAATCGGTTGCCGATAGACACCATCAAACTGCATCAATTGCAAATTGCGAAAAATACGGCTTTCGCCAAACAATACGCCGATCGACCGGACGATTTCCGGTTGTTCGAATGCGATGAATATATCGATTTTACGGTTCGATTCTTGGAACGGCTGCGTCCCGATATTGTCGTAGAGCGTTTTGCCGGCGAAATGCCTCCGCGTTATATGGCAAGTCCCGGCTGGGGAATGATTCGTAATGTGGAGCTTTGGCGCATGCTCGAACGCCGGTTAGACGAACTCGATACTTGTCAGGGAAGACTTTTCGCCCAACCCGTCCCGTAGTTTTTTTCGTACATGGCGCATCATCCGGCGACGGTTGTATACGGCCCATTGGTTGCGATAGTCCGATCGATTCACGATGTCGTGAAAATGCTTATCGGGCTTGCGACGGAAAGCCAAAGCATCGTACAATTGTTCTTTCAATTTTCCGGAAGGAATGCAGTCTTGGACAAAGGTTTGCATCTCTTTGACCGTATCCGACAATTCGGGCCGATCGATCGTGATGAACCGCTTCCATTGATCGACACGTTCGAGCGCTTCCTGACAACTGTCGTCGCGATACAGTCCGATCAAAACATCGTAGGGCACGTCTTCAACTTCGTATGTGTCGGGATTCATGAAACATACCATATTGTTATCCAGCGCATCGGCAATATTTTGTACCAATCCGGTGAGTGTGTTATCGGGCAAATTTTCCATATTTTCGGTTTCTATAACAAGTTCGTGAATAAAAACATTACATAAATGAACAGGGCTGTAATATTATATACGTAAAATCGCCTGATTTTGTTGCGCAGAATATATTTTTTCCGGTGTCGAAAAATTTGCTAATTTTGTTTCCTTTTGCAAGAAGCATCATCATGGAAGAAATTCAAAGAATAAAGCAGCGTTTCGGCATCATCGGCAATTCAATGACGCTCAACAGGGCGATCAATATTGCCGTGCAGGTGGCGCCGACCGATCTGTCGGTATTGGTTACGGGCGAAAGCGGTGTCGGAAAAGAAGTTTTCTCGCAGATCATTCATCAAAACAGTACGCGCAAGCATGGTCGCTACATTGCGGTGAATTGCGGCGCCATTCCCGAAGGCACCATCGATTCGGAACTTTTCGGCCACGAAAAAGGCTCTTTCACGGGCGCAACGGATCATCGCAAAGGATATTTCGAAGAGGCCGACGGAGGCACCATATTTCTCGACGAGGTAGCCGAATTGCCGCCGGCCACGCAAGTTCGTCTGTTGCGTGTGCTCGAAACGGGCGAGTTTATTAAAGTAGGCTCATCCAAAGTGCTGAAAAGCAATGTTCGGGTTATTGCCGCCACCAATGTCAATATTCCCGAAAGCATTGCGCGCGGCAAGTTTCGCGAGGATTTATATTATCGATTGAGCACGGTTCCGATTTTTGTTCCTCCGCTGCGCGAACGTTCGGAGGATATTTATCTGCTGTTCAAGAAATTTGCACTCGATTTCGCCGAAAAATACCGCATGCCGGCTGTCCAATTAGACAGCGAAGCGCAACGAATGCTTACGTCATATTATTGGCCCGGCAACATCCGGCAGTTGAAGAATATTACCGAACAAATCTCGGTCATCGAGCATCAGCGCAACATCGGCCCGGAAAAGTTGCGGCAATATCTTCCCGACCAAGCTCCGCATTTGCCGGCGCTGTACAGCAAAAACGACGATAAATCATTCGCCTCGGAGCGGGAAATCCTCTATAAGATACTGTTCGACATGCGTAACGATGTGAACGAGTTGAAAAAGCTGATGGGTGAGATCAAAAAAGATGAGGGCGACAGCGACACGAAATTTTTCGGCAAGCCCTACAGCAAAGTGGAGTTTACGCAAAGCCCGGCGCATACCTCGTATGAAATAACGTCCCCGTCGAAAAATAATCCCGAAATAGAAGATACGGAGGAAATATACGACGAATCGCTGTCCTTGACGGAAAAAGAGGCCGAACTGATCAAAAAAGCGTTGGAAAAACATGACGGTCGCCGCCGGAATGCCGCGCGCGAATTGGGAATTTCGGAACGAACTTTGTATCGGAAAATAAAAGAATATAATTTAGAATAAATGAAGTTATCCCACATCTTTGCCGTTGCGGTGATTGCGCTGTCGGTAGCCGCATGCGGAACCGTAAAATTCAACATGTCGGGAGCATCGTTCGGACAGGCCAAGACCTGCAAGGTAAATTATTTCGAGAACCGCGCGGAAATTGTCATTCCGCGATTAAGCTCGATGATGACCGATGCGTTGAAAGATAAAATACAGGCAAACTCAAGTCTCTCGTTGGTAAACGGCAGTGCCGACGTAACGTTCGAAGGCGAAATAACCGGCTACACCATTCAGCCGCAAGCAGTGACGGCAGAAGGAACGGCGGCCAAAGATCGATTGACCGTTACCGTGAAAGTGAAGTTTACCAACGAGTTGAATCCCGAATACAGTTACGATAAATCATTTTCCCGATTCTTCGAATATGCCAGCGGCACGCCGCCAAATTCCATCGAAAGCCAGGCCTTTGACGCCATTCTTCCGGAATTGATGGACGACATTTTTAATGCGGCTTTTTCCAACTGGTAATAAGGCTTCACACCGGTCACCGACAAGTTTTTTGCAAGCCGATGCTCGGCCGAGGTTGTACCTCAGCCGAATACGGGATGTTTGCGTTATAAACGCACGCAAACTTCATCCGAAAAACCTGTAACACGACCGCGCGAAGTCAAAAATCATCAATCAAAAATCATCAATTACCCATAATGCCCGCCGTAAAATTCAGTCGAATTTGGAAAATTGCCTATCCCATCGTCATCGGCAATGTTGCTCAAAACTTATTGAGTATCACCGACACGGCTTTTCTCGGGCACGTAAGCGCCATATCATTGGGAGCCGCGGCGTTGGGCGGTGTTTTCTATTTGGCCGTCATGATGCTGGGAATGGGTTTCAGCATCGGGATTCAGATCATCGTGGCGCGCAGATACGGCGAAGAGCATCCCAAAGCGATCGGTTCGGTGCTGCATCACGCGCTGTTTTTCATGATTCCCTTTGCCGCAGCGCTATGGGGATTATTCCGATTCGCGGGCGCCGACATTCTTTCTTTTCTGATAAAATCGCCCGATGTATTAAAAGAAGCCGATCTTTTCTTCGACATGCGCATTCAAGGCATCTTTTTCGGATTCTTGACTTATGTGTGTCAGGCTTTCCTGGTGGGCATCGCACGGACGAAAATCATTTCGTACATCACCTGTATCATGGTGGGTGTCAATATTGTTTTGGATTGGATATTGATATTCGGACATGCGGGATTCGAAGCCATGGGTATCCGCGGGGCCGCGCTGGCAAGCGTCATTGCCGAGATCGTTGCCGTAATTGTTTACATTATATACATCTACAGAAAGAAGGAATTCAAAATTTTCGGAATCTTTCGGCATGTATCTTATTCCGCATCGGCCATGATCCGATTAATCAAAATATCGGCGCCGGCATCATTGCAAAATTTCCTGTCGGTCGCTTCGTGGTTCATATTTTTCATCATGGTGGAAAAACTCGGCGAGCAAGAATTGGCCGTATCGAACATCGGACGCAGTTTGTATGCCATTCTTATGTTGCCCGTGTGGGGTTTTGCCTCGGCCACCAATTCGCTGGTCAGTTACAGCATCGGTTGCGGCAAACCGAAACTTGCGTATCCGATCATGGG
>JAVBRP010000323.1:0-10135 GCA_031547815.1 Bacteroidales bacterium
TATTTCCGGTCGGAACGATTCGCATTCGATGTTGTCGAGAACTTCGTCGGCAAAGGCGCGGAGCAGCATCTTTCCGGCCTCCTGTTCGCCGATTCCGCGCGAGCGAAGATAAAACAGCGCCTCGGCGTCCAATTGCCCGACGGTTGCGCCGTGGCTGCATTTTACGTCGTCAGCGTATATTTCCAATTGCGGGCGGATGTTCATCTTTGCTTTCGGATGCAGCAAAATGTTGCTGCTGCGCTGATATGCCGCGGTTTTCTGTGCATCTTTGGCAACGAGTATGCGTCCCGTGAAGGCGCCGGTAGAAATATCGGCGAGGATATGCTTGAATAACTGATTGCTCCGGCAGTCGGGCGCGGCATGGGTGATGTGCACGTTGTTGTCGACATGTTCCGTATCATGCGTCAGCGCCAAGCCGTGAACGATGTGCTCGGCGTTCTTTTCCGCAAGGGTCACCGACAAGCTGTTACGCACAACGCCGCCGCCGGTCGTCACGTAATGTGTTTTCATCCGGCTCGATGCCGCTTGTCGCACTTCGGTGTGTGTCAGCAGGTCGGAAGATCGATTCACCCGCTGTGTCCTTACCAGATTCAATGTTGCGCCTTTGCCCAAAACGACGTCCGTTACATCGTTGCACACAAATGCTTCGTCCGAAAGCGTGTTGTCGCAAACCATTACGTCGGCCGAACTGCCCGCTTCCATCACGATCAGGTTGCGCGGCTGTATTAATATATTACCGCGGCCTTCCGACAAGAAGTTGATTTGTATCGGTTTGGCGGGTTTCACACCGGTGGGGACGAAAAGGAAAAATCCGTCACCGCTCAGCATGGTATTCAGGTTAACAGTCACATCGTCAGAAAGTTTGTAATCGGAAAAAAAGTTACGATAAACGTCGGTCGACCGCTTGATCATTTCCATGAAACTTCCCACAACGATACCGTCAGGCAATTGATGAACGGGTTCGCTATTCAAATGAAATCCGTTGATGAGCATGATGCTGTATGAATCGATGACGGGGATGTCTTCGGCAAGTATTTTCTTGACGAGATCGTCAGAAAAATCTTCCCGCGAAGGATGATGCACGGAGAATTTTTTTTCGAAAACAGCATCCACGCGCGTGTACAGATAATTCTCGTCTTTCGCCGACGGGAAAGACGCGCCGGTCAATTTCTCCATCGCCCTGTCCTTCACATCGACAACAAAATCGGGTAAATCCGGTAAACGATACTTCTTATATTGATCTATATAATATTGCATAATATTTTTAATTAGTTTAAAGTTTGATGTTTCAGGTTTCAAGTTAGCGCAAGCGTCGTCGAGAATCCGGCACTTTAAACCCAATGCCATTTACTTAACGCTTTTATTTTGTCTTTACCCCTAAATCCCCTAAAGGGGACTTTCGCAAAGCGCGGTATACCGAGACTCCCCTTTAGGGGTCGGGGGTAAAACATGATGATAAAGTTCTTAACTAAACGATATTGACTTTACACCTGAAACTTCAAACTCGAAACCTGAAACTTTAAACTTTAAACCTGAAACTTTAAACTTTAAAACTGTCGTATCCTTTTTCTTCGAGTTCGAGCGCCAATTCTTTTCCGCCCGTTTTCACGATACGCCCGTCGACCATCACATGCACGAAATCGGGAACGATATATTCGAGCAAGCGCTGGTAGTGCGTGATAACAACAGCCGCATTGTCGGGCTTGCGAAGCGCGTTGACGCCGCAAGCCACTACTCGCAGGGCATCGATGTCCAATCCGCTGTCGGTTTCGTCGAGAATGGCCAAGTCGGGTTCGAGCATGGCCATTTGGAAAATCTCGTTGCGTTTTTTCTCGCCGCCCGAGAAGCCTTCGTTCACCGAACGGCTGATGAGCGACGAGTCGAGGCCGACCAATTCGGCTTTTTCGCGCATGCGTTTCAAAAATTCGGATGCCGACAACGGGTTCAATCCTTTGTATTTGCGTTGTTCGTTGACGGCCAATTTCATGAAGTTGGCCATGCTCACGCCCGGTATTTCCACGGGATACTGAAAACTCAGGAATATTCCGCTTCGTGCGCGGTCTTCGGGCGACATTTCCAACAGGTCTGCGCCTTTGAAAGATACTTTCCCTTTGGTGACTTCGTAAGTGTTGCGTCCCGTAAGGACGGAAGCCAATGTGCTTTTTCCGGCGCCGTTGGGGCCCATGATGGCGTGCATTTCGCCCGCTTTCACTTCGAGGTTCAGGCCCTTTAATATTTTATTGCCTTGTATGGAGGCGTGTAAATTGCTGACGGTTAACATTCTTTGATTAATTGAAAAGCCGCATTCGATGTTGTATTCATCAAATATGAAGAACATCCCGGCGGCAAAAGTTGTTGCAAAGATAGCAATCTTCCGTCGATATTCGGGTCATTTATTGATTGTTCGTAAATTTTCCGGAGTGTAACGAAAAAAGATATACTTTTGCACATCGGGCAAACCGGGATCAAAATAAAGCGAATGCAATATTACAGCACCAATAAGAAGGCTCCGGCGGCAACGCTTCAAGAAGCCGTAACCAAAGGGTTGGCTCCCGATTCGGGGCTTTACATGCCGGAGCGGGTCGGCAATCTTTCCGACGATTTTTTCCGTCGCATGTACGATATGAACTTGCCGGAAATCGCTTTGGATGTTGCACGGCATTTCATGGCCGGCGACATTCCCGATGCCGATCTGAAAAACATGGTGTACGACACGCTTAATTTCCCGATCCCGTTGGTGCATATTCACGACAAGCTGTACACGCTGGAGCTTTTCCACGGGCCTACGATGGCGTTCAAAGATGTGGGTGCGCGGTTTATGGCGCGTCTGCTCGGTTATTTCACCGGCCGCGAAGACCGGGAAGTCAACGTGCTGGTGGCAACTTCGGGCGACACGGGCAGCGCCGTAGCCAACGGTTTCTTCAAAGTGCCGGGCATCAAGGTTTTCGTTCTCTATCCCAAAGGTTTGGTCAGCCCGATACAGGAAAAGCAATTCACCACGTTGGGCGAAAATATCACGGCCATCGAGGTCGACGGCACTTTCGACGATTGCCAATACATGGTGAAACGGGCGTTTGCCGACGAGGAGCTGAACAAAGGCATGAGGCTTACTTCGGCAAATTCCATCAATTGGGCGCGACTGATGCCGCAATCGTTCTATTATTTTTGGGGCGTGGCGCAACTCGGCCGTATCGACGACGATATTGTTTGCGCCGTGCCGAGCGGAAATTTCGGAAATCTTTGCGCGGGACTGATTGCCAAACGATTGGGATTAACGATCGCCCGGTTCATCGCCGCCACCAACATCAACGATATTGTTCCCGAATACCTGCAAAGCGGCCATTTTAATCCGCGTCCGTCGGCAGCAACCATTGCCAACGCCATGGATGTAGGCAATCCGAGTAACTTTGCGCGTATTGTCGATCTGTACAACGGTTCGTACGAAGATATTTCGCACGATATGGACGGTTTTGTGTGTACCGACGACCAAATTCGCGCCACCATCAAAGAAGTGCATACCCGTCGCAAATATTTGTTGGACCCTCACGGCGCTATCGGCTACAGAGCTTTGAAAAGCCGTTTGGAACATTGTCCGTCGGAAACGGGTTTCTTTATCGAAACGGCGCATCCGGCAAAATTCACCGAAACGGTCGAAAGCATTATCGATGAAGATGTTGCTTTGCCTCCCAATCTGGCTCGTTTCGCTTCCGGAATCAAGCAAACCGTGGAATTGGCGGGTAATTTCGATGCATTGAAGAGTTTCTTGATGTAACGACCGGAAAAATAAATTATCATCGTTTTCACCCCGACCCTAAAGGGAGTTTCGGTGTGCCGGTATACCGAAATTCCCTTTAGGGTCGGGGTGAAAATAAAAAGAATGAAGTATACATTTCGTATACCTTGATGCAAAGAATCAAAAATTGAAAATTAAAAATCAAAAATAGACAGATCGCCCATGATATTGCGAACGGAAAATTTGGTGAAGAAATACCGCAGCCGTACGGTGGTTAAAGGCGTATCGGTGGACGTTGCGCAAGGCGAGATCGTGGGGTTGCTCGGGCCTAACGGCGCCGGCAAAACTACGTCGTTCTATATGATCGTGGGATTGATCACGCCCAACGAAGGAAAAATATTTCTGGACGATACCGAAATCACCAAAGAACCGGTGTACAGACGCGCGCAAAAGGGCATCGGCTATTTGGCGCAGGAAGCCTCCGTATTTCGCAAGCTGAGCGTGGAAAGCAATATCATGTCGGTGTTGGAAATGACCGATTTGCCCAAGTCCGAACAGCGCGACCGGGTGGAACAGTTGTTGCAGGAATTCGGGCTGAACAAAATCCGCAAAAGCTTGGGGATTCAACTTTCGGGCGGTGAGCGTCGGCGCACGGAAATAGCCCGCGCATTGGCCATCGACCCCAAGTTTATCCTGTTGGACGAGCCATTTGCCGGAGTCGACCCCATTGCGGTGGAAGACATTCAATTCATCATTTCCAAACTAAAAAAGAAAAACATAGGTATTCTGATAACCGACCACAACGTGCACGAAACGCTTTCGATAACCGATCGCGCTTATTTGCTGATCGAGGGGAAGATATTTAAAGCCGGTACGGCGCAGGAATTGGCCGACGACAAACAGGTGAGGAAGTTGTATCTGGGCGAAAAATTCGAATTGCGTCGTTACGATGAGTAGATTTCTTACGGTAAAATGCAACATTTTTATCATTTATGCGTATATACATTATTGGTTTCGGGTTGTGCGGAGTTAAGATACGGCGCTCGGCGAGTGCAATGTACGACAAATGACGACGGGAACATTTATATTTTATGTAAACTTATTAATTTATTATCGTGGACATAAGCAGGCACATTTGTAATTATTTATCGAGCAATCCGGCGGTGATTGTTCCGGGTTTGGGGCGTTTTACGGCGACGGATAAACCGGCCGAAATACGAGGCGATACGATTATCCCGCCGAGCAGAACCGTGGTGTACAACAGTTCCGAAGATGAGGACGACGGTGTTCTGACAGCCTATATCGCGCAACAGGAAAATATTACCATCGAACAAGCCAAGTCGGAAACCGAGGAGTTCTACAACATGTTGAAACGTAAATTGGCCGGACGCAAGGCCATTATGCTCAATAAATTGGGAACCTTGACGGTGAATGAGGTCGGCGATATTGTTTTTGAACCGGATGCAAATCTATTTATCAAGAGAGAAGACAGTTACGGGCTTGACCGGGTGGATCTGAAAGCCGAGACGACAACTCAATTCATGCCTCCGCCGATGATGCCGCCGATCACTCCGCCGATACAAACGCCTCCTCCTCCCGCGCCGACACCGGCGCAAGAACCTGCAAAAACGGAAACGACGACTTCAACAGCATCCGCTCCGGAATCCGCCGAATCGGATGAAAGTTTGTTTGCCGACCGGAAAATGCGCGTTCGCGAGAATACCGATCGCCCGCGTCCCGCGTCCGAAAGGCAGGCGCCGCCGGTGAAACCTCCGGTGATGACGCCGCCCCCGTCGTCGGAAAAAGCAAGGACGCAAAAGAAGAAAACAAATGCCGGCAACGGATTTCCCGCATGGGTAATTTTGGTGCTGGTATTGGCTGCCGCCTTGGGCGTCGGTTTTTATTTCTTCTACCCCAAAGTGTCGCCGTATGTCGATTCGGCAATCGCTTCCATAAAAGGCGAAAAGAAACCGGCCGAGAAACAACCGGAGCGGGACTTGCCGCCGACCGAGACGGAAAGCGAAGTGCCCGACCCGGAAGTGGCGCAAACATTGGACAGTTCGACCGACAAGAAGACGGCCTTGAACCCCGGCGGTGAAAGTCCGTCGCAACAAGCGAAGCCCGCTCAAACAAGCACACCTTCGCAAGCAAAACCCGCAACATCGACACAACCCGTAAAGACGCAACCCGCAACATCGACATATTCGCAGGGAAGCGTGGGATCGGGAAAGTATTTGTTGATTGCGGGAAGTTTTACGACGCGGTCGCGCGCCGAAGCCTTCGGACAACAATCGTTGCAACCGGCCGCTATTAATTACGAAATTATCGATTTCGGCAACGAACGGTTCAGAGTAGCGGTAGCAAGTTTCGACAACCAAACGGAAGCATACAATCAAGCAGAGATATTCAAATCGAAGCCTCACTGCGAGAATGTTTGGGTGCTCAAAAGGTAGTTTCGGGTTTGAAGTTTAAAGTTTCAGGTTTCAGGTTTGAAGTTTAAAGTTGGGCAAAGCCGGATAATTGCGTGAGGTTGTTCCAAAAGTCGTGGGCGCGCGTCATTGCGAGCGATAGCGAAGCAATGACGCGCGCAAGTTACGAGTTACGTGGCTTTGCGCTAACCTTAAATTTTAAACTTCAAACCCGATACTATTTTTATTTTTATGTATTCATTTTTTATTCGACTTTATTCTTTTTCGGTTCGCATTGCGGCGTGTTTCGGCAATACCAAGGCGAAGCAATTGGCGGCGGGGCAAAAAGAGGTTTGGACGCACATTCGAACAAAATTGCGGCCCGGCGAACGGCGCATTTGGATACACTGCGCTTCGGTGGGCGAGTTCGAACAAGGGCGGCCGCTGATAGAAGATATACGCACGAAATTTCCCGAATATAAGATCGTTGTTACCTTTTTTTCGCCTTCGGGGTACGAATTGCGGAAAAACTATCCGGGAGCTGATTACGTTTTCTACCTTCCGTATGACACACGCCGTAACGCACGTCGTTTTGTCGAACTGATCCTCCCGGAGAAAATCTATTTCATCAAGTACGAGTTTTGGCGCAATTACCTGCAAACCGCTCTGCGAAAAGGCATTCCCACCTATTTGGTATCGGGGATTTTTCGTCCCGGTCAGGTATTTTTCAACCGGTACGGAGGCTGGTATCGCAAACCGTTGAAAGCGTTTACGCACTTTTTTGTGCAGAACGGGCAATCGGAGGAACTGCTGGCAAGCATCGGCTTTACGGCGGTGACCGTTACCGGCGACACGCGCTTCGATAGGGTTTGCCGCATTGTCGATCAAGCAGCCGAAATTTCCGAAGCGAAACAATTTGTAGACGGGAAGCCCTGCATGGTGGCCGGCAGCACTTGGCCTCCCGACGAGGAGCTTTTGGTACGCTGCATGAATACGGAGCGCCGCGACATGAAGTGGATCATCGCTCCGCACGAGTTGCACGATGCCCGAATCGACCGTTTGACGGAATCGATCAAAGCGCCGGCAATAAGGTTTTCGAAACTTCCGGGCGCAAATCCCGCCGATTACAAGGTTTTGATCATCGATAACATCGGCATGTTGTCGTCGTTGTATCGCTACGGCACGGTGGCCTACATCGGCGGCGGTTTCGGCAAAGGAATACACAACACGCTCGAAGCGGCGGCTTACGGAATTCCCGTTTTCTTCGGGCCGAATTATAAGAAATTCCGGGAAGCAGTCGACCTGACAGCGCAAGGTGCAGCTTTTCCGATAAAAAACTACGACGAACTGGCGCTGCAACTCAATACATTGTCGGATAACCCCGATAAATTGAAGCAAGCGGGAACAATTGCCGGCGCTTTTGTGGCATCGGGCCGCGGCGCAACGGAAACGGTGATACGGAAAACGTTAGGGAAATAACCGAAACCGATCGGAACCGGATTGAATCTTGCAATGTCGCAAAGAAAAAAAAGGTCTCCGCACCTTGATACTTTGTGTAAATATGCGCAGATTAGAATCTTGTGAAAATGAAAGTTAAACTGCTGTTGTGTCAACTCGAAACCGGCTTTCATTTCGTCGCCATTGCGACATTATTTTATTGACACGACACTACCGGGAAAGAACGCGGATCTTTCAGTCGAAACTATATCAAAAGCCAAGCAGTCAAGCAAGAGTCAACGTTGCAGCAGCTTGCACGGACAGTAAGCATACGAATAGCTCTGCGTGAAGAATCACGGACATTTACAGATTTTCGAATTTCTTTTAAAACTTTGTATAATTTTGACGAATTATCGAGATAAAATTCGAATGTCCGAAACCCCTCATATTGCAGCTTTAAGAACAGGAAATATGCAATTGTTCGAAGAAATGTATCATGCATATTTTCCCGGCTTATACAATTATGCAATCGGTATCACCAAAAACCAAACAATTGCCGAAGATGCGGTAAGCGAGGTGTTTTTGAGACTTTGGGAAGGGCGAAACGACACCGTTATCGAAACATCGCTGAAATCTTATCTTTTCAAAAGCGTATATCATCAATGCCTCAATATGCTGAAACATATTCGGGTACAAGACAAATACAAAGATTTCTTCCTTCGACACGTTTCTCCGGATGAGGAAAGTTTGAATTTTCCTTTATCGGATGTCATTGAAAACGAAATTACCGAAATACTGCATAAAACCATCGAAAAACTTCCGGAACAATGCCGCAGGATTTTTGTCATGAGCCGAATCGACGGCATGAAGCATGAAGAAATAGCACAAGAATTGCATATCAGCATCAACACCGTTCGAACGCAAATCAGACGGGCGTTGGGAAAACTGCGTATCGAATTGAAAGATTTTTTGCCGATGCTGCTGTTCTTGCTGAAAAACTGAACACACCCGAAAATTTTCATTTTTTTACCACCTCGTGTCATCCCAAAACATTTTTCGGTTGTCATAGATGAGCAAACCGAAAAAAGATGGATTACAAAAAAACGATAAACGAATCCGACGAGCTTCTGTTTCGCTGTCTTGAAGGAACAGCAAGCGACTCGGAATACGAACAGGCATGGCATTGGGTTCACCGGTCGCTGGAGAATAAAGAACATTACGACAAAATGCGCGATGCATGGATTGCCTCGGGGCTGTTGAAACCTGTTGATCGGAATGTACAAAGCCGTGTTTGGTCGCAAATCGAAAATAAAATCCTGACACAGAAAACTTCCGGCAAGAAGATTCGCATGAATATTCTGAAATGGACGGCCGTAGCGGCTGTTGTCGTCTTGGCTTACTTGTCGGGAACGCAAACGTCCGGCAAATATGATGTTCGGACCGACGATAGCGGTGAGTATGTCATCGAAGCGCCCAAAGGCGGAAAATCGGTAATGACCTTGAGCGACGGGAGCCGCGTTTGGCTCAATGCGGGCAGTTCCTTGCAATTCGACAAAGCATTTAACAAGCAAAACCGCACATTGACTTTGCAAGGAGAGGCTTATTTCGATGTTGCACAAGATGCCGATCGACCCTTTTCGGTAAAGGCGTCGGGAATCACGATTGCTGCGTTGGGAACCGCTTTCAATGTAAAGGCATATCCCGAAGAAGACAGAATAGAAACCACGTTGGTGGAAGGATCGGTGCGTATCGAAACCGACACGCAAAGCAAAACCAAGAGCGAACCCGTGTTACTGAAACCCAACCAAAAGGCCGTATACTACAAAGCAGGACAAACGATTTCCGTCAATAAAAACGACGCGCTCGATGCCAAGTCGATATCCGATGTCCCGAAAAGTTTCGAAAAAATAGAAGTGACGCATATTTCGGATGTCGAATTTTCTACTTCGTGGAAAGACAAACGATGGATGGTTTTAGGTGAACGGCTCGGCGATTTTGCCGTAAATATCGAACGTCGGTATGATGTGGACTTGATTTTCGAAAACGCCGAATTGGAAAATTACAAAATTTCCGCCACGTTGGAGGAAGAAACCATCGAACAATTGCTCAATGCCATTCGCCTCACGGTACCCATGGACTACAAGGTAGAGCGCAACAGGGTATATCTAAGCGTCAATCAACAATTGAAGAAAAAATATGACAAATTAATTAATAACAAATAAGCAAGCACACAATTAATCAACAATGCCTATGTACAAATAAGAAAAAATCCTGAATGACAAAAGGGAGAGCAACGCTCTCCCCCATGACAGCAAAAAACAAAATTACACGGCCGACATTTTTCCGGGAAGATTGATAGCGACCGAATGTTTCATTTTTCAAATTTCAAATTTATGTTAAATTATTTTATGTTGTGCCGAATGCTCAAAAAAAATAAAAGCATCGGAGCAAAAAAACAGTGGTTAATTATGAAGTTAATACTCATTTTGACGTGTTCGTTTCTGATAAACGTCACGGCAAGCGTGTATTCGCAAAATACACATTTTACGTTCTCGGT
>JAVBRP010000339.1:0-10234 GCA_031547815.1 Bacteroidales bacterium
CGACAGGAAAAACCTTTACACCCAAGCCATACAATATGCCGACAGCGGTTTGCTGCTGGCTCAAAGCATCGGATTTCGCAAAGGAGAAGCCGAATTGCTGCGTACAATCGGCGCCGGATACTATTTTCTCAGCGATTACGACCTTGCAATACATTTCTACGAAAAAGCGCTCGAAATAACATCGGAATTGAAAGACGAATACGGAAAAGCCGCTTTGATGTACAATATTGCCATGATTTACCAATATCAAGGCAAAACGATGCAAGCATTGAAATATAATTTTATTGCCATGTCGGGATGGGAAAAGTTAGGGTTGAAATTGCAACAACAATTGACGACTTCATCCATCTCGCAAATATATGAGGACATAGGGGAATACCGACTTGCCTTAGAATATGCTTCGAAATCGGTTGATATTGCGACCGAAATGAATGATACCTTACGGTTGGCTGCTTTATACAGCATGATTGCAGGTGATTATCTGGCGGAAAAAGACACGGCTTCGAGTATCGCGTCTTTTGAAAAATCGATCGAGTTTTTTCGCGCAAAAAAGAGAGCCAGAGCCGAAGCGCAAACTTTGTTCAATTACGTCATAAATATCACCTCCATTTCGACCGAAAAAAGAAGGGAAATACTGATTCAAGTACAAAAATATTTTGAAAAAAACGATCCGGAGCATCATAATTTAGCACATGTATATTGGGAATTGGCGAACATTAAAGACAAGACGAACGAAAGAGACAGCGCCGAATACTATAGAAATAAAGCCCTTAGACAGGCAATGTTGGCAGAACAAGCGACGACCATCAGTTCCATATACAACAAGGCCGGCGCATTTGTGATGTCCGAAAACAGGCTCGACCAAGCCGAAAAATATTACCATATTGCACTCGACGCCAATAACCGGGTAGGTTCTGCAATAATGGGCCAAAAGATATATGCGGGTTTGGCCGAAGTATATCGGCAAAAAGGAGAAATAAAACGCGCTTTTGAGATCATGCAGCGTTCCATTCACATCCGGGATTCGATTACAGCCGACGAAAGCAAAAAGCGCATGGAGGTGTTGCAAATGCAATACGAGTTGAACGAACATGTGGAACAACAAGAAAAAGAATGGAAAGCGCAAGCCGACCGGCAGCAGCAAACACTGGAACGGCGTCGCAGAATCATCATATTCTTTACGGTAGTGATTGTTCTGTTGGCCGGCTTGCTCGGGAAATTGGCGTTGAATCGTCGCCGTACCAAGCACAACAACGTTTTGCTTCACGAAAGACACGAAGAAATACTGCAAATTCAGGAAGAACTGCGACAGTCGACCGACGAACTGAACATGTACAAGGAATATCTTGAGGAAATGGTGCGCAAACAGACTGTGGAACAAGCCGACAAAGATTGGCAGCTGCGCACCATGAGCGATAATTTGCCCGGCGGATTTATTTACCGCAAGGTTACGGAACCGAACGGCAATGAATATTTTTCGTACATCAGCGGCACCGTAGAGCAACTGATCGGCATATCCGCCGAAAAAATCAAAATAAACGCAACAAATTTGTTTTCGTTGTCGGACGACAAAGCATTTATTCGCGGGGTCAAGAAAAAAGAAAAGGAGAGCATCCGAAAAATGAGCGCATTTACGTTCGAATTCCGATATGCCAAAAACGGCGCCCCCGGTTGGCTCTACAACCATTCCTTGCCCCATGCCGACGAAAACGGCAATATCGTGTGGGACAGTTTCGTGATCGACATCACCAAACAAAAAGAAGTGGAAGCGTCCCTGGAAAAAGCCAAGGAAAAAGCCGAAGAATCCGACAGGCTCAAATCGGTATTCCTCTCGAACATGTCGCACGAAATACGCACGCCCATGAATGCCATTTTGGGATTCATCGGGTTTGTCGAAAAAGAAGACCTGCCCGGAAAAAAACGCAGCGAATACGTCCGGATCATTCAAGACAGTGTCAAGCAATTGCTGCGATTGATCGAAAACATTATCGACATATCGAAACTCGAAGTCCGACAGATCATGATATACCCCACCAAGTTCGAACTGAATGCTTTGATGCGGGAAATCGAATCGGATCGGTCAAAAACGATCGATGATCAAAAGCCGCTCGACCTCGTTCTCGATACCGGCCGTTTTTTGGATAACGACACCGTTTTCACCGACCGCGTGCGACTCAAACAGATATTATCCAACCTTATCGACAATGCGCTGAAATATACCGACAAAGGTTTTATCCGTTTCGGATACGAGCCGGCCGACAATCCCTCGGAATTATTAATTTTTGTGGAGGATACCGGAATCGGAATACCGCCCGATCAACTCGAAGTCATCTTCGAATATTTCCGACAAGGCGCCAACACCGAACTGAAAGGCGGCACCGGTTTGGGATTGTCCATATCCAAAGGTTTGGTCGAACATTTAGGCGGCCGCATCCGCGTGGAATCGATCGAAGGCCGCGGCAGCACATTTTCCTTCACCATCAAAAAGGAACTGAAAGGATGTTGACGAGGAAAATACAAATGCATAAAACTTGGCCGTGCAACGCATAACGGCCCTATGGTTGTGCGGGGTTTTGAAATTCGGTATTTTCAAAACGGGAACAGCAACGGCAGTACAAATACCATCACGATTCCGAAAAGGATTTGCAGCGGCAGCCCTACTTTTATGTAATCTTGGAAAGTGTAGCGTCCGGCCGACATGACTAAGGCGTTGGGCGGCGTGGAAAACGGGCTGGCGAAGCACATGCTGGCGGCTACCGTTACGGCAAAGAGGAAAGGGTAGGGACTTGCGCCGATTTCGCTTGCCGAGTGCAATGCTATGGGTGCGAAAAGTACCGCCGTGGCCGTGTTGCTGATGAACATCGTCATCAGCGAAGTGGCGAAATAGATACCCGCCAGAAGCGCCAACGGGCCGTACGATCCCAAACCGGTTACCAGGCCGGAGGAGACGAGCGCGGCCGTTCCCGTTTTTTCCAATGCCAGCGACATGGGCAGCATCCCGCCGATGAGCACGATACTTTGCCAATTGATCGTTTTGTAGGCTTCTTCCACATTGCGGAAGCATCCGGTGAGCACCACCAGCACGGCGGCGGCCAACACGGCCGTTACCGCGGGAATGATGTCGAACACCATCGCCAATATCATCAGGATCATGATTGTGGCGGCTAACGGCGCTTTGTGGTCGAGGGTAACTTTGGATGCTTCGGCCAACGGTTGTCCCACCACCACCCATTCCGACTGTTCTTCGGAGAGGCGCGCAATGGCGCTCCATTCGCCCTGCACCAGAAGCACGTCGCCCGAGTGCATCCGTTCGTCCTTCAAATCCTGCAAAATGTACTCTTTCCGACGTTGTATCCCCAAAATATTGACTTTGTACTTTTCGCGGAATCCGGAATTTTTCACCGGCTGCCCCACCAACGAAGCGTTGGACAGGAGCACCACTTCGGCGATCCCGATCTCGTCGAAACGAAGTTTTCCCGAAAAGGCGGGCGGCGTTTCTTCTTCGGTTTGATGCAGATCGACCAATTCCAGGCGATTGTCGGCGGCAAAAACACGCACACGCTCGAAAGTGCCCGATACGTACAAAATATCGTTTTCTTCGATGACGGTTTCCGGCCCGGCGATCTTTTGGTTGATCGTTTTCATGAAAGGGTTGGAGGAGTTTGCCCGCCGCCTGATTTCCAAAATGTTGATATTGTACCTTTGCGGAATCTCCAATTCATGCAGCTTTTTGCCGATCAGCAATGAACCTTCTTTAACACGAATACGATAGAGATTTTGCGAAAGTTGATATTCGGTTGCCAAGTCTTTCAACGATTTGCCTTTTTTCTTATCGCCGTCGTTGTCGTTGTCTTTCGTGAGAAACATCTTGCTCAACGGGCCGAGCGCCAGCGTTCCCATGGCGACGCATATCAACCCTACGGGCAGGAACGTAAAGAACGACAGCCCTTCGAAACCGCCTTCGATCAATGTTTCGTTGATCACGAGGTTGGGCGGTGTACCGATGAGCGTCATCATACCGCCCATGCTGCTCGCGAAAGCCAGCGGCATCAGAAAACGGCTCGGACTGACGCCGGCTGCCATTGCCATGCTCACCACGATGGGCATCATCAAAGCCACGGTTCCCGTGTTGCTCACAAAACCGCCGATAGCGGAAGTGACCAGCATCACCAAAATAAACAGCTTTGTTTGGCTGTTTCCCGCCAATTTCAATATTTTGCTGCTGATCATCTTGGCCAATCCGGTTTGGAAGATTGCTCCGCCGACCACAAACAGGCCGACCATCATGATGACGATGGAACTCGAAAACCCCGAAAGCGCTTCGGCGGGTGTCAGGATATTGAAGATCATCAACAGGATGAGGGCGCACAGAGCAACCAGATCCGAACGAATTTTTTCGGTAACGAAGAAGAATACGGCTATGGCGAGAACCGACAGGGTGACGTACATGGGCTGTTTTTTACATTCGAATCAAAGATAGGTTTTTTTGACAAAACACAAAAATGAAGAACGACCGGCCGATCCTGTTTGTTCAACCGATCGGCGGACGGTCGCTGCTTTTGACGCGGACTTTTTCCGGGACGGTTTTCTTGCGGTTGCGCCACATTTCGAATATGGCGGGAAGTACGGAAACAAAAATGATGACGATCACCAGTATTTCCATGTTTTTCCGAACAATTTCCAAACCTCCGAAAAAGTACCCCGCGTAAATGAATATGGCGCCCCAAGCAACGCCGCCGATGATATTGAACGAAGCAAAACGACGATAGGCCATTCGACCCATGCCCGCCACGAACGGTGCAAACGTGCGGACAATGGGTACGAAACGAGCCAGTATGATGGTTTTGCCGCCGTGTTTTTCATAAAAAACGTGCGTCTTATCCAAATATTTTTTCTTGAAAATCTTCGAATCAGGATTGCCGAACAATTTTTTGCCGAAAAGCAGCCCGATGGTGTAATTTACGGCATCGCCCAGAATAGCTGCGGTGATCATGAGTATTGCCATTACATGAATGCTCAGGTTATTGGCCGGCATCGAAGCCAGTGTGCCGGCTACAAAAAGCAGCGAATCGCCGGGCAGAAATGGCGTAACCACCAATCCCGTTTCGCAAAAGATAATTACAAAGAGTATGGCGTACACCCAAATGCCGTATTGGGCTGTCAAGTCGGCCAAGTGGACATCCAAATGAAGGAAAAAGTCCATAAAATAATTCAAGTATTCCATATTTGATTTTTATTTTCCCGGTTCGATTTCTTTTTCGGGGTTGATCGGATCGCTTTCGCTTTTTAAATCGGATTTTAAATTCGAAGAAGCCTTTTTAAATTCTTTCATTCCTTGTCCGAGTCCCTTCATCAGTTCGGGAATCTTTTTTCCTCCGAACAAAAGGAGAAGCGCCAACACGATGAGGACTATTTCCCACGGGCCGAGTGCGCCCAATAATATTGATAAATTCATTTTTTGATATTTTTTTGGTTCAATAACGGTTTGTTGAAATTCTCGCGGTATAAATATACCTTCGGCAAACTGCATGATGATGCTCCCGCAAAGTCGCAGAGCGGGAAAAAATAAGAATTTGCAGAATTTGACCGCGCAGAGTATAGTTTAAAAATCCCGTTGCAGGGATGCGCCGTATCGATCAAATATTCAATCGCGTCAGTTTGTCGAGATCGCTTTGGTAGTGTGTTAACGATTGTACCCGGAAAATATAATTCTTGACGGATTGTTCGATGATGAGGTTTTCTTCGACTGCCGCTTTGTATTTCGGCAGCTTTTCGTAGGTCTTGGGGTGGTCGTATCGAGGAACTTTTACGGTTCCGGAGGAGAAATTCACATCCGTTTCGCAAAGTATCGCCTGCGGGCTGTCATGCGTATCGAAAATCCGGGCAATCTCCGTCCGGTCATTCGGGACAGGCGCACCGGCCGTTCTCTCCGATTCGATAACCGCCGACAAGCCGGTGAACGCGATGATGACGAGGAACAAAAAATATTTGTTTTTCACGACGGATGTTTTGTCAAACATAGCAAAAGTGATACCAAAAAAGAATGCGGCAAAAAATACGTTATTTTCGGTTAATCTTTCTTCACCAAAACCTTATCGATCCGTTGTTCGTCCATGTCGGCGATTTCGAATGTGAGGTCCTTCCATTCGAAACGTTCGCCCGGTTTGGGGATGTGCTCCAATCGATGAAGGATGAAACCTGCCAAAGTATCGAACCGCTTGGGAAAATCCTCATCGTCGTAATCGAAATAATTCAGAAAATCGTAGAACCGGATTTGCGCATCGACCCAATAACTGCCCTCGCCGCGAACGACGATCTCCTCTTCGATGCTCGCGCCCGCTTCGGGCATGTCGCCGACAATGGCCTCGAATATGTCGTTGAGCGTCACCATACCCTGCAATGCGCCGTATTCGTCCACCACGAAGCAAATATGAATGCCCGTTTGCTTGAATCGTTCCATCACCTTATACGCCGAATTGTTTTCGGGAACGAACAAGGCTTTACGACACAGGTCTTTCAACGTTTTTCCGTCGGCCAAAGCAAGCAGATCGCGGCTGCGGACAAATCCTTTGATTTCGTCGACATTGCCGGCGCACACCGGATATACCGAAAAAGGGTGCGCGCGGATGTATGCGCCGATGGCGGCGTTGTCCATGTCGATTTCCAACCGGTAAATATCGTTGCGGTGTGTCATCAATGAGGTGATGTTGCGGTCGCTCAGGTGAAAAATGCGTTCGATCATCTCTTGTTCGCCAACCTCTATCTCGCCTTGTTCGGCGCTTTCCTCGATAATGGCCTTGATTTCGTCCTCGGTGACCGTCGTATCGCGGCTTTTGATGCGTAACACGCCGGTGAGAAATTTCGTGGAAACGGACAGCAGCCAAATGAACGGGAAGGCGATCTTGCTCAGCGCGTTCATCACGGGCGCCATGAATTTGGCAATGCTTTCGGATTGCGTCAGTCCGATGCGTTTGGGAACCAATTCGCCCAGCACCAGAGTGAAATAAGTCACCGTGATAACGATTGCCGCGGTGGCCAACGGGCTGCTTATCGGCCGCAGCGTTTCGAAGCGACGGAAAAAGGCGGTTAAGTCGGCTTGAATGCTTTCGCCCGAAAAGATACCGGTGAGGATACCGATCAGTGTGATCCCTATTTGGATGGTGGACAGAAATTTATCGGGCGATTCGATGATTTTAAGGGCTTTTTGAGCTTTCTTGCTTCCCTTGTCGGCTTGTATTTCGAGCCTCGTTCTGCGTGCCGAGACCATTGCCATTTCGGTCATCGAAAAAATACCGTTCAATAAAATAAGTCCCAAAATAATGAGCAACTCCATTATTCGATTCTGTAAAATTTTATGTGCAAATATAGTAATACCGATTTATTCCGGACAAATAATGATGATTTTCGCAATATTTTTATGCTTCGCGCGGGCAACAAATTTCCAAGTTCCCATAAAAGTGCCTGCGGATATACACTTTCAATATTTTTTGGAATAATAATGGTCATTGATAGATGTCTCCATGCGCAAACTCGTACCTCGTTTGCTTAGTCGACATGACGCGGCGATGTATAAAAAGGGAATGTGAGAGATGACCGGGCGGCATGCGGAGTGGAGACATCTGTAAACCCTTTGAGAAAAGTGGGAATATTATTTTGTTTTCATCCCTAACAAACGTCATTGATTCATTGTTTTTCCCAAAAATATTCCTCGAAAACACTTTGTAATTGATTTGTAATATTTTCTTTTTCTGTCGGTTCTCTATTTTGCGTGATAGACTTGTTATAGAATGTCATATTCTTTTCCTGATGATCAACGATCACGACATACACTGTTGAACCTGACTTTATGGGATTTTGATAATAAGCCGTACCTGTTGCAAGTCCCGTCAAAAGCCCCATTCCGATTGCTTTTGCTACTTGACCTCCATAATTGCCTTTTGCTCTTGTAAAACCGCTTTGAAGGATGAGCAGTCCAAATCTTTTATCGTTTGCACGCAACAAAGAATCAACCAAAGGGGTAATTTCAATGGTGTGGTTTTTTTTCTTTTTGTTGCGTTCTGCCTCCCGGATATAAAAATCAATTTCTTGTTCCAACTCAATTCTGTCAAGTGAATCAGTTACATATATCTCTTCCGGAGATAAGCGAAGTTTTCTTCTGAATGTTTCCAACGATTCATTCAGTGCGATTTTTGCAATTTTCGAAATCGAATCATTGTAAACGTCCTTGTCTCCTTTTTCAATACGCGAAATAAAGGACAACGGCTCTATTTTTATCATTTCATCAATTTCATTCGGCTTAACGTCTGAAGTAAAAAATTTTGACGATGAGCACGAAGCGCTCAAAATTACAACCCATAAAAACAGTACTCTTTTCATATTGGCTTTAAATCTAAGTTGGATTGACGTTTATTTATGGCATAAAAGTACAATTTAAGTTGAAACGTGCAATTAAAACAAAAATTTTGCGAAAAAAAATCGAAAATCTTCCGGACATCGGCGAAATACTCGGTTCGCCGATATCCGAAAGATCTATCGATACCGTTTACGGAAATAACCCGTTTTTAATTTAACGCTGCTTCTCCGTCGGTCGATCGAAACAGGTGGGTTACCGAAGCGACCCATTCCCTGAAATCGTTGTGGCATATTGCATCCAACAATTCCGGAACATCCGTCGGGTTGCAATAGATTCGCCGAACCTGATTGTCTCTGCTTTGCTCGTCTTTTTCGTACAGAACCGATAAAGCCAAAAGTTTTGCATATTTTTCGTCCGCGTTCATAACCGTAAATTTATAAAGTTTGTTTACCTCCCGGTTTCGTAAGTCCTTTCAACGCCTCGGTTGCTATCGGGTCGCCGGGAGCAATCGCCAGCACCTTGTTCCAGTACGATATGGATGCGTCCTTATCGTCTTTCAGGTAATAATAATACCCCAAGTATTTGTAGCATTCCTGCAATTCGCCGGAATATTTCGAGGGGTTGGCCTCAAGCACCGTCAAGGCTTGCTCGTAGTACGGTTTGGCAAGTCCCCGTGTGGTTTCGGGGTCGAGCGAAGCCTGCACGCGGGCGCGCCAGAAATTGCCGAGATAGCTGGACGGGCTGCGTTCGGCTACCGTCGAGAAATTTTGATCGGCCTTTCGGAATAAACGGGTTTGTTCCAACGAATCCACGTCCGCTTTTATTTCCATGCGTCCGCCGGCATTATAAAAACAGCGTCCGCAATAAAAATAATCCGTAGAGGCCGCCTCGGGAGCGCTTTCGATATATTGCTCGTAATACAGCGCCGCTTGGTCATATTTTTTCATCGACTCGCAGGCTTGCGCTATTTCCTTCAAAATCTCGGTCTTGCCGGCCTGATCGGCATCCGCCGCTTTCATGTAATAATCGACAGCCAACGAGTCCTGCTTGTTTTTGCGCAGGATACGGGCATAATATTTATAATCGGTGGCGATATGGTTGCTTTTCGGGTCGTTCATAAACGAAGTCATGGCAGTGAGCGCGCGCGCGTGTTCCTCAATTTCGAACAGATTGTATCCGAGCAATCGCTTCATCACCGAGTTGTCGGGATCTTTAGCCAATGCTTTTTCCACTTCGGCCAACGAATTGCGGTAATCCTTGTTGAAAAACAGAATGGAAGCATACCGGGCGTAATCGGCCGGTTCGCCGAAACCGAACGACAAGTAGCGGGCGTATGCTTCTCCGGCTTTGGTCATATCGCTTTTTGCATAATACAATTCGCCCGATTGCTTGTAAGCCGGAGCATAAGCATTATCGATAGCCAAAAGGTCGTTTAACAAAACTGCGGCTTGTTCGGGATTGACATTGGCGTAAATGGCGGCCAATTTCAGTCGCGACGGCTTGTTGCTTTTGTCCACATAAGCAGCCATATCGTATTTATTGGCGGCTTCACTCACCTTTTTTTCGTTTTCTGCCAACAACATATCACCTTCAGCAATGTAAGTGCCGGCAAAATTCTTATCTGTGCCGCGGGCTTGCTCGAAGTACTCCTTTGCTTTGTCATACATCTTATTCGCTGCATAAGCGCTTCCGATGGCCGCGTATATGGCAGGATTTTTTTTCGATGCCCTGTCCGTAAAAGCTTTTTGCATCAGCGCTTCGGCTTCTTTTGCGTTTGTCGACAACATCAACTTGCCTTTACCCGTGTAGCAGAGCGCAAACGGAGGGTCGAGCGACAATCCGCGATCGTAGTAATAAGATGCGGAATCGGCTTTCTTGCAA
>JAVBRP010000380.1:0-3529 GCA_031547815.1 Bacteroidales bacterium
GATAAAGTTTCCGCAAGAATTGCAGAGATACTGTCGGAAAAAACTTTTTCATTCACACCAACCGAATACATCAATATTCACAGACGGCTTTTCAACGGAATTTACAAATTTGCAGGTAAAATTCGCGATTACAATATCACAAAATCAGAATGGGTTTTAGACGGTGAAACGGTACTTTATGCCGGCGCCGACAATATACAAGCTACTTTGGAATATGACTTTGAGCAGGAAAAATTGTTCAATTACAAGGGATTAAGCAACCGGCAAATTGTTGAACACATAGCCCGCTTTGTCGCTTACTTGTGGCAAATTCATATTTTTGGAGAAGGAAACACACGGACAACGGCGGTTTTTTTAATAAAATATCTTCATAAACTTGGCTTTAAGAACATCAATAACGATTTATTCGCCGAGCATTCGTGGTATTTCCGAAATGCGCTGGTCAGGGCAAATTACGAAAACCTATCGCAAGGCATTCACAAAACCGATCAATATCTTATCCTTTTCTTTTCTAATCTGCTTTTAAAGGAAAATAACATTCTAAAAAACAGAGAATTGCATGTACGCTTTGTACCACTTGTAAATGTCGGTGTAAATGTCGGTGTAAATGTCGGTGTAAAAAATGAAATTTTAGATAATCTAAAAGCTAACCCAAAACTGACTGCTCAAGAATTAGCCGCAAAATTGAACAAAACAACAAGAACAATAGAACGAAATATCAGAGAACTGCGCGAAAAAGGTATGATTGCCCGTGTCGGCTCTGATAAAACAGGGAGATGGGAAATCTTAAAAAGAGAGGAAAGCAATGAATAAAATTGAAAAAATGCCACGATAATCTTACCGATGAGTATTGATTTATCTGTATCCTATTTGTACCATAAGATTATAATTCGCTAATATTCAATGGCTATTTCTTTTTAGGAAGAAAATATTTCATTCATAAATCCCTCAGTGGTTCTCCATGTCACTATTTACGAGTTTTTTAGGACACAGAGGGCACGGAGAATACACGGAGAACCACAGAGAAAATTCTGTGTGCTTACACTAAATGATCACCTGTTCCCCAGCCAGATTTCCCAAGCCTTGTCGGCCTGCAAATGCAGCATCCGTTCGCCGTTGTGCACCGCGGCGCCCGACTCCTTGCCTTTGCGCATGAACCCGGTTTCTTCGGGGTTATAGATCAAATCGTACAGAAAATGCTTCTCCGTCAAATGTTGATACGGAATGTCGGGACAGTCGTCTACGTTAGGATACATACCCACGGGCGAAGTATTGACAATCAACAGATGAGCGGAAATATCGTCGGCGTTTAATTGATCGTATGTTTTGTATACACGTTCGCCCGGCCGGCGCGACACCGGATGCGTCTCAATATTCAATCGGGATAAGGCATTCGTCACCGCCTTCGATGCGCCGCCCGTGCCCAGCACCAACGCCCTTTCGGGCAATTCCGCATCGCGTGCCGTAACCCATTCTTCGAGCGACCTGCTGAATCCGTACACATCGGTATTATAGCCTTTCAGATAAATATCGTTTCCGTTGCGCATGATCTGCACCGTATTGACGGCGCCCGTTTCGGCGGCAACGTTATCCGACTCGTCGATGTACGGAATGATTTGCTCCTTGTAGGGGATGGTCACATTAAATCCGCGCAAATCGGGTTCCCGCTTCAAAAGATCACACAATTCCCGGATACTGCTTATCGGAAAATTCTTGTACACGTAACCTTCGCAGCCTTCGTCGACAAACTTATCGGTAAAATATCTTTGCGAAAAAGAATGCGACAACGGATAACCGATCAGGCCGTATAAATTATTGTTGATCATTGTTTTTGATAAATAAACATGGAACGATAACAACCGAAAAGCATGATTGTTTTGCGCCGTTACGAACGGCCTTTTGCCATTGAAAAAGTAAATGTAGAACCTTGTCCTAAAGTAGATTGCACGGAAACGTTTTGCCCGTGCGCTTCAACGATATGTTTCACGATGGCCAGCCCCAAACCCGTTCCGCCCTGTTCGCGCGTGCGGCTTTTGTCGCAACGGTAGAAACGCTCGAAAATTCGCTTGCGGTCTTTTTCGGCGATACCGATACCGTCGTCGGCTACGGAAATACGCCACAAATCGTCTTTCTCGGTAAAATAAACGCCCGTTGTCCCGCCTTTGCGGCCGTACTTGATCGAATTGGCTACCAGATTGTTCATCACTTCCATGATTCGTTTCCTGTCGGCATACACCCACACCTGTTTTCTTTCGACTTCCAACTCGATCTTGGCTTCCCGGGCCGCCATCTCTACCAGTTCGAAAACTTCTTCGACCAAACGCAACATGTCGAACGATTCAAGATCGAGTTTCAGTTCGCCCGATTCCAACCGCGCAATCGACTCCAAATCTTCAACAATATGAATCATCCGGCTGATGCTCTTTTCGCTGCGTTCCAAGTAAAGACGATTGACCGATTTGTCCTCCAGCCCGCCGTCCAATAAAGTCAGAATATACCCCTGAATGTTGAAAATAGGCGTTTTGAGTTCGTGCGACACATTGCCCAAAAACTCTTTGCGATATTTTTCCATCTCTTTCAGCCGGTCTATTTCCGAAGCCTTGTCCCGGCTCCATTCCATCAGGTTTTTCTTTATTTGCGAAAGAATATCCCGGTTTCCCGACAGCATATCCAATTCTTTCTCAGTAAGACGGCCGCCGTCGACCAAACGAAACAGCGTGTCGAACTGCCGGAACAAAAATTTCCGCAAATAAAAAAACACTACGGCTACCACCATTACGGCATAAAGCAATACGGCGCACGTCTCAACCCACTTGTTGTAAGGCTCCCACGACTCCAACAAAAACAACAACGCGATCATCAAGACGCTGCCCGACAACGCGATATAAATTGCGGTACGAAGGATGGAGCCGAAACGCATAAGTGTCGCTATCCTTTCAGATTCATGCTTTGAAGAATGCGGATCACATATTTCCCGATGATGTCGAATTCAAGATTGACGACGGTTCCGGGTTTTATTTGATGAAAATTGGTCATTTCGTAAGTGTAGGGAATGATGGCCACCTGAAACGATCCGTTTTGCGAATTGACCACCGTAAGACTGACGCCGTTAACCGCCACCGAACCTTTTTCGACGGTGAGATT
The DNA here is from genome assembly GCA_031547815.1 of Bacteroidales bacterium. Taxonomy (GTDB): domain Bacteria; phylum Bacteroidota; class Bacteroidia; order Bacteroidales; family UBA4181; genus JAIRLS01. The sequence goes on from JAVBRP010000380.1 coordinate 3,145, forward strand.
CCCCTTGGCGGGATCGTAACGGAACGTGAAGTACCAACTGCCGTCGGCTTCTTCCACGGCGGCACATTCGGCGGTCTGGTCGACGTGGCCCTGCACGATATGCCCGTCCAAACGCTCGTTGAGCATCATGCTGCGTTCGAGGTTCACCTTATCGCCGATTTGCAGCCGCCCGAGGTTCGACTTGATCAGCGTTTCCTTGATGGCCGTAACGGTATACGATTTGTCGGTTTTCCGCACCACGGTAAGACACACGCCGTTGTGCGCAATGCTTTGATCGATTTTCAGCTCATTCACGAAGGAACATTCCATGGTGATGTGCAAATTATCGCGATCTTTCTCGATGGCGACCACTTTGGCCGCTTCTTCAACTATTCCCGAAAACATG
>JAVBRP010000116.1:0-15564 GCA_031547815.1 Bacteroidales bacterium
GGATAATGTCGGTTGGGAACGATTTGCGAAGCCTTTGTGTATGCCGCTTCGGCTGCGGCGTAATCTTTCATCGCCTTGTAATTATTGCCCATGCAGTTGTATACCATCGGGTCGCAGGCGTAATGAAGGAATTGTTCGAACACTCGATTGCTCTCCTCGTATCGTTCGGTTTTGGAGAGGCATTGCCCGTATTCGAACAGAAATTGTTTTTCGTGTTTCAGCAACGGATACAGGGCGCGGTAACTTTTTTCGGCCTCGTTGTATGCTTCGGCCCGGTAGAACATTTGCGATGTCGAAAATTCGCGATATGCCGTGTGCAACGGCAAAATGCGGTATGCCCCGTATGCCGTGATGCATAAACAAAGAATAATGCCCGAAATTTGCAGCGGCGCCGGTATTGCAAAGCGCAGCTTCGGCGACGATGACGCGGATGCCGCCAACAGAAAAACGAATAATATGCTCAGCGGCAATACGCCAAAAGGATAGGAGAATGCGGCAAAAACCAGGAGAGCGATAAGGGAAGAGGTGAGCGGTAAGAGGTGAGATCGGAAAAATAGTGAACATATCGTCAACAAAAACAGGACTAACCCGACCAATCCCAATTCTACCGCTGTTTGAATATATTCGTTGAAAGCATAATCGGGACTGTCGGCCACCAAGGATTGCGCTTCGGTACCCTCGCCGTCGAGGAAATACGCGGCTTGCGCATCGCCGTAAACAGCCGAAAAGCGATCGAACCCCGCGCCGAACAGCGGACGTTCCTTAACGAGATTCATGCTTGCCGACCAGATCACGCGGCGGCCGTCGGCGGAATCTTTTTTGAGATAATACAGCCCGGCTGATAGCCCGACAATCGCAACACATAACATTACGATTGTTGCAATGCGTACCGAACGTTGCCGGAAATACTTTGCCGATCGGGAGACAACGGAAGCCGGCAGATGATGCCGCAGTACCGGAATGCTTCCCGCCAAGGCTGCCAGCCACGCCGCGCGGCTCATCGCGGCAGGCAACACCAACAGTGCGGCGATTAAAGTGATGATACCCGCTCCGCGTTCGGCTTCGGGCAGTTTTTTATTCAAAGCATAACCGAGCGCCAACGGAACCCCCGCAGCTATAAAGCCCGAATACGGACCGGGATTGAACAACGATCCCGTAATTCTGTACAACCCGTGATGCGATCGCGCAAAACCGTACAGTTGCATTAATCCGAGAATGGCTTCCGACAAAACGACCAATAATACGATTGCCGGCAGTTGACGTCTCAGGGTTTCGTCTTCACAAACGGCCCGTACCGTCGCATATAGCGGAATCATCAACAGAAACAGCCAAAAACGCATATCCGGCCAACCGTTCAGTATGCCGTAATTAACTATCGCATAAGTTGCCGACAATAGCGCCAAAACATCCGTCCGACGCAATATTCCTCTTTTTCCCCGCGAAAGAATAAAGAGCGCCGAAAAAACTGCGGGCACGGCAACACACATCGCGCCGGCAAACCAAAAGTATTTTGCCGTGACGACGCCCTCCCACAGAAAATCATCGACAACAAAAACAGCGGAGAGAACCACTGCAAGCGCTGCCAAAGGTAGAAAGCGGATGATAGACCGGCTCATCGGTTATTGCAAATTGATTTATTGCAAAGATAAAAATAAGGTTAAGTTTTCGAAAAAATCCGATTTGTTTTACCGTCAAACTTGCCGTACTCATAAGCGCCGGCGAATAACTTCAGAACCCTTCATTAGAAATAGTGAGGGGTTTTTTGGTGGGGTGAAGTGAAATTTGCACTAAATTTGTGGGAGAAATAATATGATGATCATAAAGATTAAAAATCATGACAACAGTCATTATCAATGAACACACACCGGAAGGTATCCGTTTATTGGAGGAAGTTGAACGTTATCCCCGGGTAGCGCGTATTGTACCCGGCGAAGATAATGAAAGGCGCTATACAGTAGATGAATTCATGGCCGAATTGAGAGAAAATGTTCGCAAGCGTTTGGGCGACGAGATCAAACTGTAACACTTGATCGGTTTCTCACGTTATGAAGTATAGGATTATGATACATCAAACTGCGTTTGATGATATTCAGGCTATTGCAGATTACATCGAAAAAGAATATAAAGCGCCTTCAACTGCCAATAACTTTTTAGACGGGATAGAAGCAGCGCTTTATTCACTTGAGTTAAATGCAGCTATTTTTGCCATTTCAACAAGTCCAAGCATATTGAAATATGGAAAAAATGTTCATAGAATCAATTATAAGAAATTTGCAATTATCTATACGATAGAACGTAATGTTGTTCATGTTTATCGTATCATGCATGGAAGTTTAATCATCGATTAATAGTACCGGGCAAATATTGGAATACTTTAAGAAATGTACTCCGGTTGGCGAATCATACCCGGGCTAAAACCTGCCGGCGCCGCAGGTACTGCATCCGCGGGAGAGCAGGTCGCCTCTGAGTTTCAGAACCCTTCATTAGAAATAGTGAAGGGTTTTTTTGTGGGGTTATGTTAAATTTGTACTAAATTTGTGGGAGAAATAATATGATGATCATAAAGATAAAAATCATGACAACGATAAAAATCACTATAGATGACAGTTTGCCTTTGGCAAAATTGGAAACGGTATTGTCATTGATTCGTGGAGTTACAAAGATCGAAGTTGCAGAATCTTCTGCTGAGGCAGAAAAAAATGAGTATGAGCAACTGAAAGATGCATTTTTGAGCACTTCGAAACGATCCATGGCACAACAGATCAACAAGTACCTGTAATGAAAGTCAGCCAACGCGATATCGTCGAAGTTAATTTCCTGTTTCCCAACGGAAAAATGAAACCACACATGGCTGTTGTGGTTTCTAATGACAAATTGAATGAGGATGAAGGCTTTTTCTATTTGGCAATGATATCCTCAAAGAATTACAACCCGCAGTATACATACGAGTTAAGGAATGATATTCTTTCAAAGCCGTTACAATTGAAAAGTTATGTTGTTTGTCAATTGATTAGCGGATATACAGAGCGTGATGTCTTGGAAAAGTGCAGTAGGGTGAGCGAACCATTTTTCCTTGAAATTGTCGAAAAAATAAAGAAAACAATATTTTGATTCTGTTGCTGTGAGCCGGGAGACAGAGTAATACTTTCCATTCCGAACAGAGAAGTTAAATCTGCCGGCGCCGCCGGTACTGCATCCGCGGGAGAAAAACGGACTTCCGCGCCCATTACAAACCCTCGCCGGTTTCGCCGGGAGTATAAACTATCCGTTTGCGGCCTTCGGGCAGAAAAACCGTCAGCAAATATTTTCGGAGGGCAACACGGTCGACGGCCGTTTGTTTTTTGATGATGTATGCGGTAAGTCCGTGTTCGGTAAGGAAATCTTGATCCTTGCCGATCGCTTCGAGAATCCGTTTCCGTTCCTTTTTTTCGAGCGTATCGGGCCAAAAACGGCCCGCCGGGCGAAGGGTGAAACTGTTGTAGTAATCCTCGCGCAACAAATCGAACAAATCGATGTGTTTCGATTGCAGAAAATCGTTCAGGCAACGAAACGCATCTTCCGATTGATTGCCGTAGTCGGCCGCATGTTGTTTCGCGAAAGCGGCCAAATCGTCGAAAAACGCGAAATATCGTCCGCGATAAGCCTCGTCGAGAGCAGCTTTCACGGTCAAGGGAAACCGACCGCCGTTCCAATACCGTTCGAGCGCATGTTCGGCGTCGTGTATGCGCCGAAATTCTTCGGCCGACATCCAACGGTTGGAAATAACCTCGTAAGGAGCTTCCTCACGGAACACATATCCGTAATCGGAAGCGCGCCGCCGAAGTTCCGTTCCCCGAAGCAGTTTCAAAAAACCGAGCTGCACTTCTTTTGCGCCGAAAGCAAACACATCGTCGAAAGACCGGACGAAGCCGTCAAAATTTTCGTGCGGAAGCCCCGCAATCAGGTCGAGATGCAGATCGACCTTCCCGCCTTCGGTCAATTTCCGGATGTTGCGCGACAACACCGAAAAGTCGCCGCGACGATTGACCGCTTTATTGCTCGGCTCGTGCGTGGATTGTATGCCGATTTCGAAACGAAAAAAACGATCGGGCAAGCGCGCGTTCAGCCGATCGATCGTTTCCTCGCCCATGAGGTCGGCGTAAATCTCGAATTGGCACGACACTCCGGGACGATGGCGCTCGATGAGAAAATCGAAAATTCGTTGCGCATGTTTCTTGTTCAGGTTGAACGTGCGGTCGAGAAACTTGATTTGCCGGGCGCCGTTTTCGATCAGATATTGCAGATTGTCGAAAACATAATCGTAAGGGAAATAGCGCACGCCGCTTTCCAACGACGAGAGGCAGTACGAACAGCGATACGGGCATCCGCGGGAGGTCTCGAAATAAATCAACTTGTGCGGCAAATCGCCGCGATCTTCTTCGAGCCGGTACGGCGAAGGCAACGCAACCAGGCGATCGATGTCGGCGCGAGCGGCAACGCGGCTGATGTTCCCGGGCGAAGAAATGCCGTCGATCGTTGTCGGCAAACCGTTTTCCAGCGCATGAAGCAACTCTCCGAACACAAACTCGCCTTCGCCGCTCACCACAAAATCGACAGGCAGCGCGTTTAAAAAATACTCCGGTTCGTAACTCACTTCGGGGCCGCCCAAGATCAGAATAACGTCCGGTTTCATTTCCCGAAGCCGAGCAACCAATTTCCGCGTTTGCAACACATTCCAGATATAAACGCCCAATCCGATGCAATCGCAACCGGTCGACAAAAGATCGCAGGCTATGCGCTCTACGTCTTCCTTAATCGTATATTCGCCGAACGATATGTCGAAACGGTCTTTGTTCGCCACATAGAGCAGCCGCACGGCAAGCGAGCCGTGAATATATTTTGCGTTGAGCGTGGCGATAACGGTTTTCATGATCATTTTCAGGAAATAAAATTATTCGATGCAAATTTTGATAAAATCTTTATATTTATCAAACAACCTTTTTCTCACATTGCGCGTTACTATGTATGTAAGACTAAACAAAAGGGTTCATCCGCTATTCCAAATCCCTATATACAAACCGTCTTTTGGCGAAAGTCGGAAGGCGGTTTCCCCTTAAATAGCAAAAAGCCGGTTGACAAAAATTCAACCGGCTTTTTTAATGATATGCTTTCAAGATAATTATCTTCGTCTGTCGCGACGATCTCCCCGATCTCCTCCCCGGCGGTCGTTGCCGCGATCGGAACGTTCGGGACGTTCTCTGGGCGGACGTTCCACGTAACCTTCGGGTTTGTCCAGCAATGCTTTGCGCGACAAACGGAGTTTTCCGGTTTTGGGATCCACCTCAATCAGTTTTACATCCACTTCGTCGCCTTCTTTCAGGATTCCGTCCAAATTTTCGAGGCGTTTCCAATCTACTTCCGAAATGTGCAACAAGCCTTCCTTGCCCGGAAGTATTTCCACGAAAGCGCCGAATGCAACAATCGATTTCACTTTGCCGTGATATACAGTACCTACTTCGGGAACTTCCACGATACCGTTGATCCATTTCAAAGCGGCATCGATGGATTCGCGATTTTCCGCAAAGACATCCACCACGCCTTTGTTGTCGATTTCCTCGATAACGATGGTGGCTCCGGTAACCGCTTGAATTTCCTGAATCACTTTTCCGCCGGTTCCGATCACCGCGCCGATGCAGTCTTTCGGAATGGTAATCTGTACGATGCGCGGAGTGTGCGGTTTGTAGTCGGCACGCGGTTCGGCCATCGTTTCGGTGATTTTGCCGAGAATATGCATACGGCCGTCTTTGGCTTGCGCCAATGCTTTTGCAAGCACTTCGTACGACAGGCCGTCCACTTTAATGTCCATTTGTGTGGCGGTGATCCCGTCTTTCGTTCCGGTAACCTTGAAGTCCATATCGCCGAGATGATCTTCGTCGCCCAGAATATCGGAAAGAACCGCAAATTTACCCGGTTCGGAAATCAAACCCATGGCGATACCCGACACCGGTTTCTTGATCTTCACGCCGGCATCCATCAGCGCCAATGTCCCGGCGCAAACGGTAGCCATGGACGACGATCCGTTGGATTCCAAAATGTCGGAAACCACGCGAACGGCGTACGGATTTTCTTCGCCGACGGGAACCATGCCTTTGAGCGCACGAAAAGCCAAGTTGCCGTGGCCGATTTCGCGACGCGATGTACCGCGTGCCGCTTTGGCTTCGCCGGTCGAGAACGGCGGGAAATTGTAATGCAACACGAATTTTTCCGAACCTTGCACCAGCACTTCGTCCACCTGCTTTTCGTCCATTTTGGTGCCGAGCGTAACGGTTGTAAGCGATTGCGTTTCGCCGCGGGTGAACAGTGCCGAACCGTGAGCGGCGGGCAGATAGTCCACTTCGCACCATATCGGGCGGATGTCGGTTGTTTTGCGACCGTCCAAACGAACGCCTTCGTCCAAGATCATGCGGCGCATCGCTTCTTTTTCCACATCGTGGTAATAACGAGCCACCAATGGTTTCTTCTCGTCGCGTTGTTCTTCGGGAATGGTTTCGAGAAACTCGTTGACGACGGCCTCGAAAGCATCGGTACGTTCGTGCTTGGGCAATTGCGATTTGGCTATCGCATACACCTTGTTGTAGGTGGCGGCTTTGACGACCGCGCGCAGATCTTCGTCGTTTACTTCATGGCAATAAGTGCGTTTCACGGTTTTGCCGACCATTTCGGTCAGTTCCATTTGCGCTTTGCAATGTTTCTTGATCTCTTCGTGCGCAAACCGCAAGGCTTCGAGCATGTCGTCTTCCGACACTTCTTTCATTTCGCCTTCCACCATCATGATGTTGTCATAAGTAGCGGCCACGATAATGTCCAAATCGGCCTTTTCGGTTTCTTCGAATGTGGGATTGATCATCATTTTTCCGTCGATGCGGGCAACGCGAACTTCGGAAATGGGGCCGTTGAACGGGATGTCGGAAACGGCCAATGCTGCCGATGCCGCCAAACCGGCCAATGCATCGGGTTTAATATTTTTGTCGGCCGAAATCAAATTGATGGTTACAAACGTTTCGGCATGATAATCGTCCGGGAAAAGCGGACGAAGAGCGCGATCGACCAAGCGAGCCACCAATATTTCGGAATCGCTCGGACGGGCTTCGCGTTTCAGAAACCCGCCGGGGAAACGTCCCGAAGCGGCGTATTTTTCTTTGTATTCGACCTGAAGCGGCATGAAATCGACATCTTCTTTGGCTTCCTTTGCCGAAACAACCGTTGCCAATAACATTGTTTTGCCTTGACGCAAAACCACAGAACCGTCGGCTTGTTTGGCTAATTTTCCCGTCTCGAGGACGATTTTTTCACCGTTGCTCAGTTCTATCTCTTTTTGGATAACATTCATTACTTTATATTTAAACGGATTTGAAAAAGATACTCTATAAAAAATGCAAAAAAAGGCAATCAATCAATTGCCTTTCCCCGGTATCTTTATATGGTTTATTTACGGATGTTCAGTTCCTTAATGATTTCACGGTACCGATTGATTTCCCTGTCTTTCAGGTAATCGAGCAATCTCCTTCTCTTACCTACGAGCTTCAACAAAGCTTTTTGCGTTCCGAAATCTTTCCGGTTATCTTTCAAATGATCCGTTAAATGATTAATACGGTATGAGAACAATGCAATCTGCGATTCGGACGAACCCGTATTGGTCACTTCTTTACCGTGTTGCGTGAATATTTCCTGCTTCTTTTCGGCGGTCAAATACATCTCTCTTAACTAAATAAATTATTTTACTGATTCTTTTTTTCGACCCGCAAAAGTAATTCTCTTTTTTTGATTTACAATATTTTTTGTCGGATTTTTTATTGAAGAAAAAATAACAACATGCGTTTCGGGTTTTTCGATTCCGAATTCAAGATTTCGTGCAGCAAATCGGCAGTTCCGATATTTATCGTTTATACAAGGCATTATAACTCGCACGGCCGGATTTTGTGGTTTATATTTTCCCCTTGCTTTGCGTCTTGGCGCCTTTGCGTGATAATTCTCTCGCAAAGGCGCAAAAACGCAAAGTGCAACCGAAATTCATTCTGCGTGAAGTATAATTGTATCTTTGTCGGCAAAAATTACGAGATGACCGAATTTTGGGAAGCAAGTTTTATCGAAAAGCAAACCATGTGGGGCTTTGAACCTGCGGAATCCGCCGTTGCGGCAAAAGATTTTTTCGTTAAGGAAAAAGTTAAAGACGTTTTGATTCCGGGAATCGGATACGGGCGGAATGCACGGATTTTTCTCGATGCCGGAATGAGCGTTGCGGGAATCGAAATATCGAAAACCGCCATCGATCTGGCAAGAACACAAACCCGACTCGATATTCCCATCCGGCACGGTTCGGTGGCCGATATGCCTTTCGACGACAATCTTTACGACGGGATATTCAGCTATGCGCTGATTCATTTATTGAATGGGAACGAGCGGAAAAAGTTTATCCGCGATTGTTACAATCAACTGAAACCGACCGGGATCATGATTTTTTCGACCATTTCGAAAAACGACCCGATGTACGGATGCGGACGGGAGTTGAGTAAAGATCGGTACGAAATGCCGAGCGGCGCCAAGTTATTTTTCTACGACGCGGATTCCGTCAAGCAAGAATTCGCAGATTACGGATTAACGGGTTTTTCCGAAATCGACGAACCGATCAAGTTCATGTCGAATCGGCCGCCGATGAGATTCACGATCATCAAATGCAGAAAAATATAAGCAATTTACGTCAGCCACATCGGTTAGGTATTTCTTTCCGTCGGAAGATTGCAATTTCAGTTGACTACAATTTGTAGCCAACCGGCTCCCCTCTTTTTTAAGTCTTGTTTTTAGTACACTCCAATACTTGCGTGGATTAGGACTATCTGTCAGTATTTCAATCACGTCCACAATGGAGATATACCATTTTTCGGCTTCGGCGTCCCATACGGAACGAACTTTCTTATCGTCAAAAATCTTTACGGCATCTTTTTGATTCTTACTCATGACGGTTGTATTTAAGTTTCTTGCAAAGATACAAAAAACCGTAATGGCTTGTGTTATGCGGCTTCTCTATTTTTCAACATGCACAAAAAATCGAAGAAGCCATAAAATCCGGTCGGCCCGGATGCAAGCGAAAAATTGCCGACCGTTTTCATTTGCCGAAAATTCGAGATGAAGCCCTCTTAATCAACCGTGTATTTAAAAACGCCGCCGAACTTGTTGTCCGCATGTTTAACGGCAACCACCGCTTGCCCTTTTTTGTCGGGCGTAAATATCAGCGTGTTTTTATCGCCTTCCTTTTGGAAACGGTGGAAATCCTTACCGTTGGCGACAACGACTACTTCTTCGTTTTGCGGCAGGGTAAATTCGAATCGATATTGCTTTCCTCTTTGCAATCGGTTGCTGAGGGGCATCATATCGATGGTCCATGTTACATCTATCGTGAACTGGTCGGGGAAAAATGCGGTTTCATTTTTCGAATAATACGTCAACAAGGCATTCGCATCGAGGCCCCACAACATCAAGTTGGGCGACAGCGGAGGAAAACGCAGAAAGTCGTCCCGGCTCACGGGCTTTTCCAACATTTGAAATTGGTCTTCTTTCGGGAAGTGGGTGAAAATGTATATCTCGGGCGAAGGGTCGAACCAATAAGTCGATAATTTTCGGGTAAAAACCTTATTGTTGACATGCCCCGCGCCCCACGTGGCATCCACGATAATCCGGCGGCCGTCGTCCACCGTTACGATATTCCACGCATGGCCGCCTTTGTCCAAATCGGAAGGCTTTTTGTAATAATACTGTTTCGAATCGCCCGAAACGGTGACCACCTCCAAACCGACTTTCCCGCAAAAATCCTCATACAAGCCCGAATACGCCTGACAAACGCCTTTCCCGTGCTTGAGCGCATCTTCTTTCGACCTGATTTTATAACTCGTGTCGTAAGCAATATTAGCGGCAATCCATATAAAGATCGCCCGCGCTTTCTCCGCTTTCGTTTTCGACTCTTTCGTGATCAGCGCCACCAGCTCGTCTTCGGAGATTCTCTTTTTGGTTTTCAAACCGAGAACATAATTGTCGATGCGCGAAAAATCGTGTTGCGCCGTCGTTTTATCGCTTCGAAAAATGTTTTCCGCTTCCTTCGGGTCGGGTTGCGCAAATGCGTTGCCGAACAGCATCAATAACGCGACGATGATAAATTGCCTCTTCATGTGTCAAACAAAATTAATTCTATGATTCTACGAAATATCGTCCGTCAGGGTTTCACCGGACGGTAATATTTTCGGTTTTGTGCCGGCCGGCGTAACGATGCAATTGTTTTTATCGCTACTTTTGAAACATTTCGAAAAAAAATATCAAATAATATGAAAGCGCTTGTATTGGAAGAATATAACAGATTGGTGTATCGGGATGTCGATGACCCGCAGATTGCGGGCGATGAAGTGCTCGTCGAAATCAAGGCTTGCGGCATCTGCGGCAGCGATGTGCACGGCTTGGACGGCAGCACCGGCCGTCGGCAACCGCCGCTCATACCGGGACACGAGGCTTCCGGCGTGATCGTAAAAACCGGAACGGAGGTAACCCGTTGGAAAGCGGGCGATCGCGTTACTTTCGACTCGACGGTGTATCGGCTCGACGATTGGTATACGCTCCAAGGGCGTTACAACCTTGGCGAAGGCCGCGAAGTGATCGGCGTGTCGCCCGAAGAATACAAGCGCAACGGGGCTTTCGCCGAATATCTTGCTGTGCCGCAACACATACTTTACAAAATTCCGGATAACGTGACCTTCGAACAGGCGGCCATGGTGGAACCCGCTGCGGTTGCCGCGCATGCCGTACGGATTTCGGGCATCAAGGTCGGCGAAAGCGCTGTGGTGATCGGTTGCGGAATGATCGGAACATTTGTTGTCGGCATGTTGAAAGCGGCGGGAGCAACGCCCGTGATTGCCGTCGATACGGACAGCGATAAGCTCGACATTGCGCGCAAATACGGCGCCGACATTGTTGTCGATTCCAGCCGGGAATCCGTTCCCGACATCGTTCGCAAAAACACCAAAGGGCGCGGCGCCGACTTCGGTTTCGAAGCCGTGGGTATCGCCGTCACCGTCAATACGCTTATCGATGCGCTTCGCAAAGGCGGAACGGCGGTGCTTGTGGGAAACGTGACGTCCTTCATAGAGTTTCCGCTCCAAAAAGTGGTGACTTCCGAAATAAAAGTACAAGGCAGTTGCGCCATCTGCGGAGAATACGAGACGGTGCTCGATATGATCGCGAGCGGAACCTTGAAAGTCGACGATATGATTTCCGTCGTGGCGCCTTTGAGCGAGGGCGCCGAATGGTTCCGAAAACTCTATCGCAAGGAAGGCAATCTCCATAAAGTGATTCTTGTTCCGTAAAGCAAATTCCAATCGAAACCCGAAAATGAAAACATACAAAATAGCCGTTATCGGATGCGGCAAAGTGGCCCGGCTGCATGCCGGGGCCGTCGCTAATCTCCCGAACGCGACACTCGTTGCCGCTTGGAGCCGTACGCCCGAATCCGTCAAGAAATTTGCCGACGAATTCGGCGTGAAGCCTTACGACAACATTGCCGGAATGATCCGCGAGAACGGTATCGATCTTGCCATCGTTTGCAATCCGCACCCTTTCCACAAGGACGTGACCGTCGAGGCGGCGCGTGCAGGGGCCAATGTGCTGGTCGAAAAACCGCTCGCTTCCACGTTGGAGGACTGCGACACGATGATCGACGAATGTCGCCGTGCCGGCGTTCGCCTCGGCGTGGTGAGCCAACGCCGTTGGTACGAACCCGTGCGGCGGATACGCAAGGCTATCGACGACGGAAAGATCGGCGTGCCGGCGCTCGGAACGGTCAACATGCTCGGCTGGCGCGACAAAAACTACTACGACGCCGACCCGTGGCGCGGAACGTGGGATATGGAAGGCGGCGGCGTGCTGGTGAATCAGGCGCCGCACCAACTGGATATTTTGCTTTGGTTCATGGGCGAGCCGGACGAGGTTTACGGGCTGTGGCGCAACATGAACCATCCGTACATCGAAGTGGAAGACACGGCGCTGGCGATCGTGAAATTCAAAAGCGGCGCCGTGGGCAACATCATCGTGAGCAATTCGCAAAAGCCCGGCATTTTCGGCAAGGTGCATGTGCACGGCAGCAACGGCGCTTCGGTGGGCGTGCAGACCGACGGCGGAGCCATGTTTGTGGCGGGGATGTCGTCGGTGCTCGAACCGCCGATCAACGATCTTTGGACAGTTCCCGGCGAGGAACGATTGCTCGAAGGTTGGGTGCGCGAGGACGGTGCATTTTTCGAAAGCATCGATCCCACGGTTTTTTATATGGAGCGGCAGATCGAGGATTTCCTGCAAGCGCTGGATGAGAACCGCGAGCCTTTGTCAACCGGCGAAGCGGGACGCCGAACGGTAGCGCTTTTCACGGCCATTTATCGTTCAACGCGCGACAATGCGCCGGTGAAGTTTCCGTTGCGGCCCGAAACCGACGGAGATATGGACGGAAGAAGGAGAAATTAGCGCATCACACGATACAATTATCGTATACATCGATACATGATGACTTGCGCGTGCCGCAACATATCATGTAGATATCCAAACATGACTTGCGCATGCCGCAACATGTAAAATTGATGTCCAAACACGACTTGCGCGTGCCGCAACATGTAAAGTAGATATCCCAACATGACTTGCGGATGCCGCAACATGTAAAGTAGATGTCCCAACACGACTTGCGCATGCCGCAACATATAAAGTAGATGTCCAAACACGACTTGCGCATGCCGCAACATGTAAAGTAGATGTCCAAACACGACTTGCGCATGCCGCAACATGTAATTTGCACGCAAACCGGCAAATTCTCGGTTCCGCAAATGAGACACACACGAAAAAATAATTATTTTTGTTGGAATTTTTTGAACATATATGTATATCATACTTGTTCAAGACACATATTTAAAAACAAATGTCAATAAAAAGATGAACACCGAAGCATCCGAAACCAAGTATTATAACAGTTCCGCAGACGAAGTCGCCCGCATGTTGGCAACTTCGCTCGAAACGGGCCTTACGGCCGACGAAGCAAAAAAGCGACTCGAACAATACGGCGCCAACGAGTTCGCCAAGAAAAAAGGCAAAAGCCTCTTCTCCAAATTTCTGGCGCAATTCAAAAGTTTCATGATCATCGTGCTGCTCGTTGCGGCCGCCATATCGGGCGTTGTCGGCTACATGAACGGCGAAGGATTCACCGACGCCGTTATCATTCTGGTGATCGTCATCCTGAATGCCTGCATCGGCACGGCGCAGGAAGCCAAAGCCGAAAAATCGCTCGAAGCGCTCGAAAAAATGTCGGCGCCGCACTGCAAAGTCATTCGCAACGGACAATTGCAAGTCATCGAATCGCGCGACTTGGTTCCCGGCGACGTGGTAATACTCGATACGGGCGATTCCATTCCCGCCGACTTGCGGTTGGCCGAAGCCGTCAATCTGAAAATTACCGATGCCGCGCTCACGGGCGAATCCGTTCCCGAAGAAAAGTTCATCCACACCATCGAAGCGGACGAAGTGCCGCTCGGCGACCGCGACAATCTCGGTTTTTCGTCGAGCACCGTTACCTACGGCCGCGGCAAAGGCATTGTTATCCGCACGGGAATGCACACCGAAGTCGGCAAAATAGCCGCCATGATACAATCGGTGCCCGACACCAAAACGCCGATGCAACAAAAGCTCGACCAGTTGGGCAAATTCCTCGGCATTGCGGCATTGATCATCTGCGCGTTGATTTTCGTTGTCGGTTGGATACACGGCAAGGAAGCGCTCGAAATGTTCATGATCGCCGTAAGCCTTGCGGCAGCAGCTATCCCCGAAGGACTGCCCGCCGTTTCGACCATCGTGCTTGCGGTGGGCGTGCAGCGGTTGGTGAAAAAGAATGCCATCGTTCGCACACTGCCTGCCGTCGAAACGCTGGGCAGCACGAGCGTGATCTGTTCCGACAAAACGGGAACACTTACGCAAAACCGCATGACGGTGGTCAAGTTGTATGCCAACGGACACGCGGTTGAAATAGCCAAAGATCTGCCCGAATTGACCGATGATCGAAAATCGCTGCTCGTCGCTTCCGTTCTGGCTAACGACGCCAAGCTCGCTTACGGCGACAATCGGCCGACCACCACCGGCGACCCCACCGAAACGGCGTTGTTGGATGTGGGATTGAAATTCGATCTGGAAAAAAATGTATTGGAAAAAGCCGCGCCGCGTATTGCCGAAATACCGTTCGATTCGGTTCGGAAAATGATGACCACCGTTCACCGGATAAACGACGGCAAGATGACGGTGTACGTTAAAGGCGGATTGGACGAGGTATTGGCCTGTTGCGATACGCAATTGCTGAGCGGACAACCGGCTGCGTTGACCGACGACGAGAAAGCGAAAATCCGAAAGGCCAACGAGGATATGGCGGGAGCGGCGCTGCGCGTGTTGGCCGGAGCCTACAAAGAGATTACCGCACTGCCCGACAAGGCGGAGCCGGCAACGTTGGAGCACGGATTGACCTTTATCGGGATGCTCGGCATGATAGACCCTCCGCGCGAAGAAGTGAAAGCGGCTGTGGAAAAATGCCGTTCGGCCGGCATCAAGCCCGTGATGATCACCGGCGACCACAAGATCACCGCCGTGGCCATTGCCGATGCGTTGGACATCAAACATCCCGACGATAAGGCGTTGACGGGGCTTGACGTGGAAAAAATGTCGGAGGACGATCTGCGTGCCGGCGTGGAGGATATTGCCGTATATGCGCGCGTTTCGCCCGAACATAAAGTACGTATCGTGAAAGCATTCCAAAGTCGCGGCGAGATCGTGGCCATGACCGGCGACGGCGTGAACGACGCTCCCGCGCTCAAATTGGCCGACATCGGCGTGGCTATGGGCATCACGGGAACCGACGTGTCGAAAGAGGCTGCCGACATTGTGCTGACCGACGATAATTTTGCGACCATCGTCACTGCCGTGGAAGAAGGTCGCCGCATCTACGACAATATTCTCAAAGCGATACAGTTCATGCTTTCGACCAACATCGGCGAAATCGTGGTGCTGTTTGTCGCCGTGCTGGCCAATTGGGCGACGCCGTTGCTGCCGATCCATATCCTGTGGATCAATTTGGTGACCGACAGCTTGCCGGCGCTTTCGCTGAGCGTCGACCCCGCCGATCCCGACATCATGCAACGCAAACCCGTCGATTCGCGCCGAAGCATCATGAATCGTCCGTTTGCCGTGCGCGTATTCCTGCAAGGCGGCATGATCGGATTACTTTCGCTTACGGCGTTTCTGGTCGGCATGCACACCGGCAATGCCGTTGAAGGAATGTCGTTCGTTGAATTCATGAAAGCGTTGCCCGACCTCCCGGACATTGCCGTAGCGCAAACCATGACTTTTGCCGTGTTGGCGTTCAGTCAATTGACGCATGTATTCAATGTTCGTTCGGTACGCCATTCGGCTTTCCGCGCCATGTTTAAAAACAAATTGCTGTTGGGCGCCATCGCGTTGGTTGCGCTGATG
>JAVBRP010000104.1:0-5154 GCA_031547815.1 Bacteroidales bacterium
CTGTCGAACATGGAGAACCTTAACGCGGTTTTCATCAACGAAGGAATTCCGCAAAAAGAGCGATTGGTCAAACTGAACCAAATCGCCATCCAACAAATGAGGATATTGCATGAGGTGGAGAATCGCAAATATTTGAAATAGCAAGGAACGACAGCTTTTGATAATTTGACGAGCCTGTATATTTTTTGTACAGGCTCGCCTTTTTGCCTAAATTTGCATATAATATTCGAAAATGATAAAGCATACATTCTTATTAATCACATATTTGATCTTTTGTGAATTATCAATATGCCAAACTCGTATTGGTAATCTTTCTTATCAGTTATCGGAAACGGAAGCCGAAGTAACCGTTTTGGGAAACGGCAGCTTTTATAAAGGAAGCATCAACATTCCGGCCAAAATAGATCACGAGGGTAAGGAATATGACGTAACAAGCATAGGGGATTGGGCATTTGAAGGATGCAACGAATTGGCGTCGATAACAATTCCTCATTCGATCAAAACCATAGGAGCCGGCGCATTCAGAGATTGCAAGCTGTTGAAAACGGTTATCATCCCTAATTCAGTCTATCATATAAACGATGGGGCTTTTATGAATTGCCGGAGTTTAACATCGGTCATTATTCCGGAATCTATGATCGCTATCGGAACTGCTGCATTTGCCGATTGTAATAATGTACAATTGGTGATGCTTCCGTGGAACCTTAAAGAACCCGGAAGTATTGCAGACCATGACTTTGCAGGATGCGACCAATTGAAAATGATCTGCATTAACGGAAAATACCCTCCTAAAATTATATTCCCGGAAGTGTTCGGCAAAATAAATACTGCCGGAATAAAACTTATTGTCCCCGAAATCGCGATCAACGATTATAAGATTGCCGCTGTTTGGAAAGATTTTGATATCGTTCCTTTTTCTTCACAACAGGAATGTATTGCTATTGTCAACATAGAATCAGTTGATAAAAAAATGAAGAATGAAGCTGCAAACACGCTATTACAACGCATTCGATTTTTTTACGGACTAAAATACAAAGATTATGAACCGGAATCCGCTTGGGACGGGGATCGCTTGCGAATAAAAGTTCCTGTCGATAATGACATTGTGCATCTGCTGACACTTCCGGGCCATGTCCGATTGTATGAAACCGTTGATGACCCGGTTAAGGACATCTCGGTGAATTATAATTCGTTAATTCTGAATAACCAAATGATTGATTCTATCACTGCTTATAATGAATTATCACACAGAAATCTTATCCGTATCAAGCTGAAGCCTGAATATTTTTCGCTTTTGGAAAAAGCAACCAAAGACAACATCAACAAGTTTTTTGCATATAAAGTTGATGAAAACATTTTGCCCTTTGTAAAAATTGGAGCTGTAATAGCTGACGGAGTGATAAATATGTCTTACAGTACTTTTGACTACCGTACCGGTTTTCCGCGCACCGATATGATCAATTTTAATACAATGTTGACCATTATTTCAAATCCGCTTCCATGTAAAACTTCCATTTATCAAATAAAATTGTAATTTTTCACGGTTATTCGTGGTCGACAGAAAACTTGAAACCTCAAACTTGAAACCTCAAACTTTAAACATATTCGGCACACCCGACGAACGCATGTTTCGCAAAATGGGTTTTTACGGCGATCAGTCGGGAATTATCAAACGATACCTGCGCGAACGGGAAAATTGGGAGCCGCATCTGCAAAACACGCGCCGTTTTGCCCTGCAAGCAATGCGCGGGAAAGAACGCAAATCCGCGGCCGTGTTGGGAAGCGGCTGGTTGCTCGACGTCCCGATAGAAGAGTTTGCCCGCCGGTTCGAAAAAGTGTATTTGTTCGACATCCGACATCCCGCGTCGGTGAAAAAGCAAATACGGGCATTGAAAAATGTGGAACTGCGTGAATGCGACATTTCCGAATTTGCATATCCGACCTGCGATTACGCAAAACGATACCGCAACAAAAAAGACCGACCGCCCGTCGATTCCGTTCTTCCGAAAGCCGATTTGGATTTCACCGGCTTCGATTTCGTTTTTTCCTGCAATATCCTGAATCAGTTGGACATTCTGCTGGTCGATTACTTGTCGGAGTATTTTTCGCTGAACGATGAGGAAACTTTATCTTTTCGTAAAAACATTCAACAACACCACGTCGATATGTTGCCTTGCGGGAAATCGTGTATTGTGGCCGATTGCGAAGAAATAGTGTACGACAAAACCGGAAGAGAGATTTCGCGCAAGCAAACCGTACATTGTCCGACTATTTTTTCGAATGCCGAAAGGTGGACATGGAAATTCGATACCCGAATGACTTATTATGCGGGTAAAAAAACATGCTTTTCTGTGTCGGCAGCAGAAAAATGAAAATATGGATTGCCTTGTTTTCAATGATTTATTTCATTTTTTTTTCATCCGAATGTAACCTTTTGCTGTTTCTTTCCGTAAAAAATGTTCGGACGCCCCGAATTGTGGTTGTTCAAAAATAAAGAAAATATATTTGTAAATAAACGTTAAAAATTTGGCAAGAAAGACGAAATCGATTAGTTTTGCCGATTAGTAAGAACGCAACAGTTTTATGGCCAAAATCAGATATAAGTTTAACCCTGAATCATTAGGTTACGATAAGGTGAAAACCGGTGTCAGGAAAACGACCATTAAAGTATTCACCCTCTTTACCGCAACGTTGGCCATTGCGATGGTTTACTATCTCGTTTATTCGCAATTTTTCGAAACTCCCAAAGAGCGTTTGTTGTCGCGCGAAATTGAACAAATGCAAGGCAATTATGCCTCTTTGACAAAAAATCTGAAACAGATCGAGGATGTGTTGGTGAACATCCAACAACGCGACAGCAACATTTACCGTGCGATCTTCGAATCGGAACCGGTTCCGCAAACCATCCTTCGTGCCGGATTCGGCGGAGTGAATCGATATGAGGCTTTGGACGGTTTTTCCAATTCCGACCTGATGATCGAAACCACCAAACGCAGCGAAATTTTGTTGAACCGGCTTCAAGTACAGTCGAAAATGCTGGATGTGATGCTGGAAAAGACCAACGAAAAGAAAGATCAATTGCAAACCCGCCCGGCAATTCAACCGGTTGAAAATAAAGGATTGATACATACCGCATCCGGGTTCGGATGGCGGATGCATCCCATATACCGCACCAAGCGATTCCATGAAGGCATGGATTTTACGGCGCCTGCCGGAACTCCCGTCAGAGCCACCGGCGACGGCGAAGTTGCGGAAACCGAAGACAGAGGCCCGCAAGGCATAAAAGTGGTGATCGACCACGGCTACGGCTACAAAACCGTGTATGCGCACTTGGAAAAATTCGATGTGAGGAAAGGGCAAAAAGTGGTTCGCGGACAAACCATCGGGAAAGTTGGAAATACGGGAATGTCCACCGCTCCGCATCTGCACTACGAAGTGCACAAAAACGGCAAACCGGTGAACCCGATCAATTATTATTTCAATGAATTGACGCCTGCCGAATTTGCGCGTGTCAGAGATTTATCCAATTTGGGAAGAACATTTGATTAAAATAAATCGTTAGTAATATAAGCAAACATATCAAGCATAAGATGGCAAAAGTAAAGTATCGTTACAATCCGGAAACTTTGAGTTACGACAAAGTGACCACCACCTCCAAAGAAAAAGCGATCAAATGGGGAATCATGTTTGTAGGCAGTATCGTGATATCGATCGGATACTACATGATTTATTCGCAGATGTACGATATGCCCAAAGAACGTGTTTTGACCAACGAATTGGCAAGCATCAAGTTTGACTATCAAGTACTTTCGCAGGAATTGGACCATTTGGACATGGTTTTGTCCGACATTCAAAAACGCGACGATAACATTTATCGCACGGTACTCGAATCGGAACCGATTCCCATTTCCAAGCGTCAAGCCGGTTTCGGGGGGGTGAACCGTTACGAAGCGCTCGAAGGATACGATAATTCGGAATTGATGATCGCTGTTGCCAAACATACCGACATCATCAAAAGCCAATTGTACGTTCAATCGCTCTCCTATGACGAATTGATCGAAAAGGCCAAAAATATTGAGCAAATGGCAATATGCCGTCCCGCCATCCAACCTATTTCCAATAAGGAATTGAAACACCGAGCATCCGGCTACGGCTGGCGCATTCATCCCATTTGGGGAGTGCGTAAATTCCATGAAGGATTGGATTTTTCGGCCGATACCGGTTCGGATATTTATGCTACCGGCGACGGAAAAGTCATTAAAGCCGAATATTCGGGCGGATACGGCAAAATGGTACTTGTTGACCACGGTTTCGGCTATCAGACCTTGTATGCGCACATGAGCGCCATCGGCGTGAATGTGGGCGACGAAGTGAAACGCGGAGACGTGATCGGAGCCGTCGGCAATACCGGCGATTCCACGGGGCCGCACCTGCATTACGAAGTACATAAAAACGGACAGCATGTCAACCCGATAGATTTCTTCTACAACGAGTTGTCGCCCGACGAATATGTACGTATGGTGGAACAATCCAAGAACAACGATATTTTCGAAAAATGGTAACCGATCGGGAAAACGCCGGTGATCTGCCGGTCGATTCTTCCTCAAAACTATATTACAGTATCAGCGAAGTTGCCGTCATGTTTGGCGTCAATGCTTCGCTGATTCGCTTTTGGGAAAAGGAATTCGACATCATCAAACCGCGCAAGAATGCGAAAGGGAATCGGTTTTTCACCCGACAAGATATCGACAACATCGGCCTCATCCATCACTATGTCAAAGAACGACGTTTGACGCTGGAAGGCGCCCGGCAGAAAATCAAAGAAAACCGCGAAGATGCGGAGCATACTTTTCAAGTGGTTCAATCGCTCAAAAAAGTACGCGCCATGCTGATGGAAATCAAAGCCAACATCGACGAATAAAGGTTTCGATTTCAGCGCCCCATAACCTCAAACCAACCACGACTCCGACTAAATCCCGATAAATATTTTCGGAAATGTAATTCGGAATTTTGAACCCCGAAGGGCTCAACGAAGTTAATCTTGAATTTTGAATTTGAAATCCGCATTTTATCATGCAAATCATTAAATACCCTCCGCGCGAAAATTGGGGCAAACTTATTGTTCGTCCCTCTTTAGATAATTCCGGCTTGTTC
>JAVBRP010000383.1:0-9500 GCA_031547815.1 Bacteroidales bacterium
AGTTTCCGTGAATGTCAAAAACCAATCGATAGACAAGGTATTGGACAAGCTGTTCGAAGGTACGGACAACTCGTACCACATTATCGATCGTCAGGTTTTTATTTCGAAAAAGCCGGAAGAAAAAGCCGAGGAAAAACAAACGGGCAAGAAAATCACCGGCAGCGTGATCGATCAAAACGGAGAAGCGTTGATCGGCGTTTCCGTGGTGGTTAAAGGCACCACCAAAGGAACGGTTACCGATATCGACGGCAAATATATCCTTGACGGTGTTCCGGAAGATGCCACCGTCGTCTTTTCATACGTCGGTTATGCAAAGCAGGAAATCGTCGTGACGGGACGAATGATCATCGACGTGACGTTGAGCGAAGACCAAACGCAATTGGACGAAGTGGTAGTGGTGGGCTACGGCACGCAGAAAAAGGAAACCATGGTAGGAGCAGTTTCGCAAGTGGGCAACAAAGCTTTGGTGCAGTCGGGAACCACCGGCGTTACCAACGCCATTGCCGGTAAACTGTCGGGTGTGATCACCATGCAGCAATCGGGCGAACCGGGCAACAGCGCTTCCGAAATCATCATTCGCGGACTTTCGAGTTGGAACAGCTCCAACCCGTTGGTGTTGGTCGACGGTGTGGAACGCGATTTCAAAGATTTGGATCCCAACGAAATCAATACCATTTCGGTATTGAAAGATGCTTCGGCCACGGCCGTGTTCGGAGCCAGAGGCGCCAACGGCGTTCTTATCGTCACCACCAAACGTGGTGTCGAGGGAAAACCGAAATTGGACGTTTCCGCATCCTTCGGATTCGAACGAGCCACCCGCATTCCCGATCATATCGATTCGTACACGACCATGCGTTTGCTCAATGTCGCACGGATGAACGAAGGACAATTCACTTCTTTGACGCCGGAAAGCGTCCTCAGAGAATATCAAAACCCGTCGTCGCGGTTGAATGCGCTGCGCTACCCGAATGTGAACTGGTTCGACGAACTGACCCAACCATTTGCTCCGAGCGCAACGGCAAACATGAATGTGACGGGCGGAACAAAATTCGTGAAATACTTTGCATCGTTGGGGTATACCCACGAAGGCTCTTATTTCAAAGCGCGCAACGAAGGATACGACGATACCCGCTTTTGGTACAACAGGTTCAATTACCGAACCAATCTCGATTTTAACTTATCGAAAACGACTTTGCTGTCGTTCAATGTCGGCGGCGAGGTCGGCATCAAGAACCAACCGACTATCGGCAATATGTGGTGGGCGTTCTACGGAACTTCGCCGGCACGTTTCCCGACTTATTTTCCATCATGGGTGTTGGAAGAAGTTCCCGACCTCAATTATCCCGACGCATCGGGATCGCGACTGGTGCAATCTGTCGGCGAGTATATGGGAAATCCCTACAACTATTTTAACCAGGGATCATTCACCCGCGATATCGATTCCAAACTTTTTACCGACTTGATTCTGAAACAGGATTTGGACTTTCTGCTGAAAGGTTTGTCATTTCAAGGGAAAGTGTCGTTGAGCACATATTATAAGAATCGTTCGTTATCCGCATCTTATACATTCCCGCAATACCTGTTGAATTACGATAAAATCGGTACGGGTGACAATCCTTGGTCAAGAACCGGGGAAGGTAATGAAGTATATACCATGCCGCCGTTTGCCATCACCGCCGGAAGCGGGTTAGGTTCTGATTATTACACCGATTTGTATTACGAATTTGCCTTAAATTACGCCAACAGTTTCGGCGATCATAATGTGTCGGCGTTGGCTTTGATGAACCGTCAGCAAAAGAATAAAGAAACAGCTTTTCCGTATTACAACGAAGGATTGGTAGGCCGCGTTACGTACGATTTTCAACGGAAGTATTTGGCCGAGTTCAATGTGGGATATACCGGTTCGGAACGTTTTGCGCCCGACAATCGATTCGGGTTCTTCCCTTCGGGAGCCGTCGGCTGGGTGATTTCCGAAGAACGATTCTTCAAGGACGCCATGCCGTGGTTCAGCAAACTGAAAGTACGCTATTCCGACGGTTTGGTCGGAAGCGATCAGGCTGACAGCCGTTGGTTGTATATCAGCGATTACGAAAAGGACAATCTGGGGTATATCCGGGAAGGCAAGGCGGCCAACTCGGTGGCCCAATGGGAAGAAGCGCGAAAACAGGACTTGGGTATCGAAATGAGTTTTTTCGACAACACGTTCAGCTTCAGCATCGATTTATTCAAGGAAGACCGCACGAAAATGTTGTTGACTCCGCTAAGTACGCCTTGGTTGATCGGTATCGAGTTTAAAGATTTGAATAAAGGCGAATTGAAAAAGCACGGGATCGAGATCGAAACGGAATACCGGAATACCATCGGCGAGTGGCATTATTTTATCAAAGCCATGGCCGGTATCAACGAAAACCGAATCATCTACAAAGACGACCCGCCGTATACACCCGATTATCAAAAGCAAGCGGGAAAACCGCTCGGCGCGCAAACAAGCGGCGTACAACTTGTCAACAGCGGATATTACACATCGGTGGACGATATTCACGGCAGCCCGTCGCCCATTGCGCTAACGGGGCTTAATGTAGGCGATTATGCATACCTCGACTACACTGCCGACGGCGCCGTCAGCAGCTTGGATGCTTACCCGATCAAAGGATCGAAATATCCGCACACGGTTTATTCGTTTTCGGGCGGTTTTTCCTATAAAAGATTCGAATTTAACTTCATGTTTCAAGGAAACTTGGGTAAATATGTGGAATACAACCAAAGTTTCGAAGCCGAATTTACCAAAGGAAATTATCGGGTAAATGCTTCCCAGTTGGATTATTGGTCGCCGACCAACCCCGGCGCGGGCCATTCCACCCTGCACTATCCCGGCGACGGCTACATCCGCAACCTTGCATGGCTGCCGGCTACCGAGGCCATCGGTTATACCACCTACATCGAAGATCGCTTTTGGAGAAAAGCCGATTATCTGAAATTGAAAGAAGTATACGTGGGATATACTTTCGAGCCGAATTGGAAAAAACTTTCGGGTATCTCCGGGATCAATGTCTATGCCACCGGGAATAATCTGTTGACATTCACCAACCTGTTGGAAGGCGATCCCGAACGAAAAGATTTCAGCAAAGGTTTTTACCCGCAATTGCTGAGTGTGAGAATCGGTGTGAAAGTCACTTTTTAACCCCCTCAAAACGTGATATAATGAAAAAATATACTTATATAATTTTATTACTTACCCTGTTCCTGTGCACCTCCTGTTTGGAAGAATATTTGGACAAATCTCCCGAATCGGGATTAAGCACGGAAGAGGTATTTTCGAAATACGAAAACTTCAAACTCTTTTTCGATGCCGTATATGAAGGAGTAAGCAAAGAAGATCCCTCGCAACCGAACAATTGGTACAATTTCAATATCAAGACCGGACATTCGATGTATCTGACGGCAAGCGATTTCAGAGGAACGTGGGAAAGTCTTACCGAAACGGCGGATATGGGGCGTATCAATCGTCAACCGATCAAGTTAGGCGAAATAGAAGCGAACCTGCAATGGTTTACCACATACCGCGTCGACCCGATTCTGAAATCCATGTTCAAAGTGATTCGTATCACCAACGTGGCTTTGCAGAACATACACATGGTTAGCGATGCCGATAAGTCGACGATCAACGACTTTAAAGCGCAGGCATTCTTTGTTCGTGCATACGCTCATTTCAGCCTGTTTCGGGTTTGGGGACGGATGCCGTATATTTCGACGGTTATCGGCCCCGACGACCAATGGGACATGCCTCGCTTGTCGAACCACGAAACATTGATACGGGTTGCTCAGGATTTGGATACCGCCGCTTATTACTTTAAATTGGCCGGCAAGATGCGTCGCGATCCCGGTCCCGGAAAGCAAGGCCACCTGAACGACCCGGATCAATGGCGGCCCAACGGCGTTGCCGCAATGGCGCTCAAAGGAAGAGTGCTGTTGTATGCCGCCAGCCCGTTGAACAACGAGAAAGGAACCGCCGACTGGGATGCTGCGGCAAGGGCCAATTGGGAAGCCATTCAATTGGCTCTTCAGTATGAATACGGGTTATTGTCGAAGACCGATTATACCAATAATTTCTTCGGAGCGAAATATTCCAACGAACAATTGTGGGCATGGTATTTCGGGACGGCAACTTACAGCACCTCTATCCAACAGCAATTGATCAATGCCGTTTTCAGAAATAACGGTTCTACGGGTGCATCGGGCGAATGTCCTACGCAAAATTTTGTGGACCGATTCGAGACGGCACAAGGCGATCCTTTGAATACAGACGCCGACAGAGCAACCGCCGCCGCTGCGGGAAATTATAACGAACAGGATCCGTACACGAACAGAGATCCGCGATTCTACCTGTCGGTAATCTACAATACGGCTTCGATTCCGGGATATGTCACGGCAAAGATTTATTACGAAGTAATTAACGGAACTCGCATATACGGCGAATTACTCAATCAGACTTTCGCCGGAATAACCCCAACCGGATATTACCAGCGGAAATTTTGGGGCGGGCAAAGCGCCAAAAATCTTGTAACGTCGTCGTATACCGACCCGTTGATTCGGTTGACGGAACTTTACCTGAATTATGCCGAAGCGACCAACGAAGCGTACGGGCCTGCCGGATCGGCGCCGGGAGCATCCATGAGCGCCGTCGATGCCGTCAATGTCGTCAGAGCCCGGATAGGAATGGTTCCGGTGCAAAACCAACAGACCGCCTCCAAAGAAATATTCAGGGATCGCGTCAAAAACGAAAGAACCATCGAATTGTACGGTGAGGGTCACCATTTCTACGACATACGCCGTTGGAAAGACGCTCCGACCCTGATGTCGAGCAACAATCCTTTGATGGGAATGGATATAGAAAAAGTGGCCGTCAGCGCCGATTATCCCACCGGATACAGACATACCCGAACAAGCCTGCCGGCAAACCGGCAAGTGAATTGGAAATCGGACAACATGTACTATTTCCCGTTCCCTATAGCTGAGGAGAACAAGATGAAAAACTTTGTACCGAACCCGCGTTGGTAAAATTATAATATGGATACAATATGAAAATAAAAATATTATCTTATTTGATCACCAAAAACATCATTCCGGTTTTGTTCTGTCTGATGTTTTCCGCCGGCATATCGGCACAAGAAGAAAAAAAGGAACCGAAAAGCCGGGAAATAAAGATCGCGGTGAAAAATGAAGGCGGAGAAGCGCTGAACAACGTTCAAGTAACGGTAGGCGAAGGCGTTAATCATATTCTGACCGAAGAATCGGGAACAGCGACTTTCCAAGCGTATAACAACGATTTCATTACCGTTTATAAGAAAGGTTACGAAA
Source organism: Bacteroidales bacterium (assembly GCA_031547815.1). Lineage (GTDB taxonomy): Bacteria > Bacteroidota > Bacteroidia > Bacteroidales > UBA4181 > JAIRLS01. The sequence goes on from JAVBRP010000383.1 coordinate 5,359, forward strand.
AGAGGGTATTCTCCGTATTGAATCTTCCCGAAGACGGTATTGTGGAATTGACGGAAGCAAAAATTTTCGGAAGCGATGAGGATATTATTCCCATGCCTTTTGCAGCATACAAAAAACGAGCGCTTGTAACGAGCGATTATTTACTGAAAGGCAGCCAATTGGAAACATACCCTTCGACGGATATCCGGAATGCTTTTGCGGGCTTGGTGCCCGGATTGGACGTAGTGGAAAACGACGGAATGCCCGGAGTTATTGCAATGGAAAGTGTTTATAATTTTGAAAGAGTTTCCATGACCATGCGCGGCCTTAGCCCGTTAGTCATGGTTGACGATATTGAAGTCGATTTTGCCGAAATGCCCATCGATCCGCAGGAAATAGAAAGCGTGACGGTGGTGAAGGACATCGTGAGCAAAGCCATGTACGGCCCGAAAGCCGCCAACGGCATCATATTTATCAAAACCAAACGCGGCAAGGAAAACGAACGTATACTGAATGTTAATGCCGAAGCGGGCGTGAGCACGATCGACCGTTTTCCCGAATGGGTTTCGGGCGCCGAATATGCACGCCTCAACAATCAAGCGCGAGCCAACGACGGCATGACCCCGCAATACTCGGATGCCGACATTGCAGCTTACGCCAAAGGCGACCCGTATGATCTGTATCACCCGAGCATCGATTTCAGAGAAATGTTGTTGAAAAACACCCGTCCATTCATGCGCGCCAACGTATCGGCAAGCGGAGGAAACGACCGCGTGCAATATTTCGGTTATGTGGGTTACAGCGGCGAAGGCGACAATTTCAAAATTGGGGAAACCGCCAATTATAACCGCATCAATATCCGCTCCAACATCGATATCGGCATCACCGACAAGTTAAAGTTCGGTGTCGGGATATATGGAGGCGTTTCTATCCGTAAGACTCCTCAATATTATTACGTGCTGAACGAAAGCAGTGCCAATTTTTCGATGCTGTCGATGGAGCCGCTGCTCAACGACATCACATCTACTCCGCCGATCGCTTTTCCGGTGTATGCATCATACGACGAGAAGAACGACGTGCCGTGGTATGGCGTTTCCTCGACTTACAACAGCAACCCCATCGGAAATTTGGAGTCGTGCGGCTATTACAATGAATTGACGCGTACAAGCGCGGCAAATGCGGCGCTCGATTACGACATGTCGGAATTTCTGCCCGGATTGAAGTCGCGCACCTATATTTCTTTCAGTCTGTTGAATCTTACCCGTATCGGGAAAGCGGACTATTACATCGCCTACACGGCAACGCCGTCGACCACCGCGCAAGGAAACGATACGATTTTGTTGGCAAAAGTGCACGACGGTATCGACAACGACGATCAGGTGAAATATTACGATTATTCCTATCAACGCTTGTCTTTTTACGAAACTTTGAGTTACGAAAAGAAATTCGGAGCGCACGACCTTCGCTTGGGATTGACTTATTTCCTGTTCAACGGAATAAAAGACGACGTACGCGAGCCCGACCGGCAACAAAACGGCATACTTTCGGCCGGATATATTTTTAATGACAAGTATTCCGTACAAGGCGTTTTGAATTATGCCGGAACTTCAAGTTTCAACAAAGGCGATCGATACGGACTTTTCCCCTCGTTGGGATTGGGTTGGGTGCTTTCGGAAGAAGCATTCATGCAGGATGTCGACTTCGTGGATTACCTGAAATTTCGCGCAAACGGCGGTGTTCTCGGCTACGACGGGCTTAACGCCACATTCTATTACCAAGAACGATGGAGCACCAATACTTCGGGACCCGCATTCGGCCCGCACAGCGCCAACCAATGGTTCGGTTCCGATGTGGATAACTCGGTATACCGTTCGTATCCCGATCGGATGTCCAATTTCAATCTCGGATGGGAAAAGCGAAAAGAATTCAACATCGGATTGGAAGCCCTGCTGTTCAACCATAAATTGTATTTTGAAGTTGATTACTACAATAATACCCGCGACGGCATCATTAAAAAAATGTCGAATCTGACCCCGTCCGTTACCGGTATTTTATCGGCAAGCCCGTGGTACAACTACGACAAATACCGTTACCACGGAGTGGAAATGACTGTACAATACACCGACAATGTCGGCGAGTTCCGATATTCGATCGGCGGTAATGCAACCATACAAGACAGTAAAGTTCTGAAATACGACGAACCGGTGTACCGGGAATCGTATCGATCGCGTATCGGTCAATCGGTAGATGCCTTCACCGGATATACTTATTTGGGACGATATGCTACCGACAGCGAAGCCCAATCCGTCACCCAAAATTTTGATAAAACCTTGTATGCGGGCGACTTAAAATATTTGGATAAAAACAACGACGATATACTCGATGACAACGACAGAAGTTATATCGGGCATTCCACCCCGCGTTTGGTATACGGGCTGAACGTAAAGTTGAGTTACAAAAACTTCGATTTGACGGCTGTCGGTACGGGACGCGCATTTTACGATTTAGCTTTGACCAATCGGTACTTTGCGAGCGGATCGGGCGACGATACTTACTCCGCATTTGTTCGCGACAACATCGGCGGCGCCTATCCCCGCCTGACGTATCAAAGGGTCAACAACAATTTTCAAATGTCCGATTATTGGCTGACAAGCGGCAATTTCTTTAAAGTGCAAAATGCCGAATTGGCTTACAATCTCTTTTTCAAGAACAATCGGATTTTGGGAGCGCAATTGATCCGATTCTATGTGCGCGGCGCCAATTTATTGACCGTTTCGAAAGTGAAAGACGTCGATCCGGAATCAATCGATTCGGGTATATACATATACCCTCTGTGTAAGACATTCACTGCCGGAATAAAAGTAACTTTTTAATACGAAACGATGATGAATACAAAAAACATAATCACCTTATCGATAATTATCGGATTAACCGTTTCCTGCAGCGATTATCTGGACCCGTATCCCAACGGAGGATATACCGGCGAAACCAAATGGGACTATCAAGGAGTGGTACAGGGCCTTATCGGACAATGCTACGACTATATGCCCCGTAATTACAACGATAATGAAGGAGCCTATTTGGACGGGGCAACGGATAATGCCGTGATCACCAACACAACGCAAGCCATGTGCCGCTTGGCCGTGGGAACGCTTTCGTTGGGTTCCGATCCCTTTTACACTTATTGGAACAGGGATTATACCGCCATCTACTTGGCGAATACGTTCCTGAAAGATCGGAAAGGATACAATACGCGCTTTTTGGTCGACAAACGACTGAACGACATCTTGCGCAAGCGCCTGCAAGGCGAAGCATTTGCGTTGCGGGCATGGTTTCTGTGGGACTTGTTGCAGAAATTCGGCGGCAAAGGACTGAACGGCCAATTGTTGGGCGTTCCCATCCTGTTGGAACCGGTAACGATCGAAGAAGCGAAAGGTCTCAGCCGAAACTCATACGACGATTGCGTGAAGCAGATCATTGCCGACTGCGATTCCGCATACAAATATCTGCCGATCGCTTACCGCGACTTTTTGGTATCGAACACGGCCGACAGAACCTATATCGGTTCCCGTTGCTGGGGCCGTTTCGACGGGATCACCACCCGTGCGATCAAAGCGAATGTGTATCTGACTTGGGCAAGCCCGCGGTTCAACCCGAGCGGCGAAGTTGCGCGTTGGGATTCGGCCGCGGTAAACGCCAAAAAGGTTATCGATTTCAAACAGAAAAAAGATAACGTTACCAACGGATTTAACGTCGCCACCGGAGTTAACTGGTTCAATCCCAACTTCCCCGGCATCGTGTTCGCTTCGCGATACAACAATGCGAACGACGCCATGGAAAAGATGTTCTACCCCGGCGGTTTTCAAGGAAACGGAAACATCGGCGCAACGCAGGATTTGGTGGACGCTTTCCCCATGAGCAACGGCTATCCGAAAGAACACCCGCAAGGCGCAGCATTGTACAATCCGCAAGACCCGTATAAAAACCGTGATCCGCGTTTCTACAGCATGATATTCCATAATACGGCCAAAGCCGTAAAAGTGAATACCACAACAACCATGTATACCTTCGAAAATTGGGAAGGAGCCCAAGACGCTCCGGGGCCGATATACAACAGCCGAACCGGGTATTACATTAAAAAGTTCGTGTTCATGGGTTTGAAC
>JAVBRP010000117.1:0-7941 GCA_031547815.1 Bacteroidales bacterium
ATGTTTTTCAGCACGGCCGGTAAGAGAATGGTTTCACCTTTGCGGATTTCCAACGGCTCCATGCCGGTATGCAGGGTACAGGCGCCGGATGTGCAAATATAGACAACAAACGAATCCAGGTTCTGATAATCCTTTTCCAACACACGATCGAAACGGATCATATTGGTTGTAAAATAAGGACATTTCACCAATTTTGCGGTACCTTGCACGGGTGCATCATATTGCGTTTTATATTCGTCGGCCGGATGGTAATCGATGGCGTCCAAAGCCAATTCGGTATGCAATTCACGCGGCTTTCCCGAAGCATCCGTACGATCCCAATCGTAAATTCGATAAGTGACGTCGGAAGTCTGCTGAATCTCGGCAAGCAAAATATCCTTACCGATGGCATGCACCCTGCCGGCCGGAATAAAAAACACATCGCCTTCCGATACTTTTTCAAAGTTCAGAATGTCCTTTAACCTTTTGCCGTTCAAAGCCTTCAAATAAGTTTCCTTATCAACTTTTTGGTTAAACCCGACAATCAACGTGCTTTCTTTCCCGGCGTCCATCACGTACCACATTTCGGTTTTTCCGTACGAGCCGTGACGTTCGGCAGCCAGCTCGTCGTTCGGATGTACCTGTATGGAAAGATCGTCGCGCGCATCGATAAATTTGACCAATATCGGAAATTCGATACCGAAACGCTCATACACGGCGTCGCCGATCAGGTCGCCCATGTATACTTCGATCAATTCATGGAGATTGTTCCCTTTGAGGAATCCGTTCGCGACGACCGATATATCGCCCGGCACGCCCGACAATTCCCAACTTTCGCCGCATTGGTCGTTTTTCGATTTTTTGCCCAAAACGGTTTTCAAACGATCACCGCCCCAAATGCGATCTTTCAATATGGGAACAAATTTGAGCGGATAGAGAGATTTGTCCGAATTCATCTGTGCTTATCTGTACATTAAAATATGGTGTAAAAATAATCAAAAAGTATGAAGGTTCGGATCGGGGAATAAAAAAAGCCGCCCGTCGGCGGCTTTTTTTATTTAATCCCTGTCAATCATTGAACTATGGATTTGAAAGTATTGTCTTGGAAATATTTTCCGAATTCAATATCTTTCTTTGCATTGGCTTTCAATTCAGCGCTCTTTGAGCAAGCGGTACGCAAATTGTTCATCAACAATTCGGTGTTTTGCGTGCGTGCACCCACAACGGCTTTCAGGTAGTATACCAAAGCGTCGTCGCTTTTCACGGAGTTCAAAGTCGACAAAGCGGCGTCGTTTTGTTTGGCCAGCAATTTAGCCAAAGCGGCGTTGATTTCCACTTGGTTGCCGAAATAGCTGATAGCTTCGCTGTATTTACCTTGAACGATCTTGATGGTTCCCAGGTTGTATTTTGCATCGTCGCTCGAACCGGCCGAGGTCAACAGTTCTTCGGCTGCGGCGAGGTTGCCTTCGCGCAATGCAACAACAGCCAAATTGTTCTTCACAATCTCGTTGTTATTGATGTTCTTGGCATCGTTCAAAGCGGTTTTGGCTTCGCTTGTGCGGCCGAGGTTCAAATACGCAACGCCCAGGTTGTTCTTGGTACGGTAATCGTTCGGATAATAACGAGCGGCTGCTTGATAGATCGACAATTTGCGGTTGGCGTCTTGCGTTAAAGTACCTGCATACAGAACTTCTTCCAATTTCAATTTGCTCGGGTCTTGATCGAATTGCGCGTTGATTTCTTGATCGGACAAACCGATGATTTCAACGTTCACCGTCATTTTCGAACGACGCAATTGGGGAAGGATTTTCACCTTGATTTCTTCGAAAGCGGCGGCAAGATTGTGGATTTCGCGGTCGCGAACTTCGGGATCCGAATACATCGACAGAACGCGCAATACCAATTGTTTGTCGGCGATGTTCGATTCTTCCATCAATTTCTTGAAGCCTTCCCAGTCTTCCGGAGTAGCCATCATTTTCAGGAAATCCGATTTAACCACTTCCTCAACCTTGGCAGCTTTGAAGTTCTTGGTAAAGAAATCGGTACCGGTTTTTTCGCGGCTTTTCGACAGCTTGTCGTTCAGGTCGTAAGGACCGTCGGGCGAAGCATAAGCCGACAATTGCGAACCGGTGAATTGGATTCTTTCGTTGGCTGCGGCTGCTTTTACGGCATCGGTAAACGATTTGATTTCGGGTTTTTTGGTTTCGGTTCCGCGAACATCCGATTGTTGGATCAGATATTTAACGTCGGCGGTATACGAATCGGGAGTGATGCGAACGTATTTGTCGGCAGCATAAGTAGCTTTACCGTCTTTTTTCACCAACAAGCAGGTGGTGATGATACCGTCGGCCAGCTTGTAAGGCTCAAAATCGAGCGATTTGCTTTTGTATGACCCCGAAACTTTCAGCATCAATTCCGAAAGTTGGAATTCGGGTTTGTAAGCAACTTTTGATGCATAGCTGAACGATCCGCCCTCAGCCTTAATCACTTTGTTGTTTTCTTTTACGGCTTCGCCCTGTACTTTATACGCATCGAAAGCCAATTCGTTGCTTCCGCTTTGCAGCGTCGGCGTGAGGGTTGCAACAACATTCTTATTAAAATACTTGGCGGGATAGGTTCCGTTGACGGAAATGGCAACTTCGTCACCGACCAATTCGAGAACGGGAGGATTTACCGAGTACTTAACTTGATCGGCATTGTCCTTCATCTTTTTCAAAGGATTACAACCACTGAATACAATGCCCGCTGCCAATGCAGACATTAAAATCAAATTATTCCTTTTCATAGCTACTTGATTATTTGTTTTTAAGATTAAATTTTCGATATTATACCTGAAATAATTACGCAAAAATACTGATTATTTTTTCAAAACAAAGTTTAGGTTCACCAAAAAAACAAAAAATAAAAACATTTTTTTTACAAGACAAAATACGTGCGCAAATAAATTGTTGAAAAACAAAACCATATACGCATTATTCGTGATTAAAAAAATATTTCGTTTGACCGGGAAACCTGATACTTCAGAATAATTTAACAGCAGTAAGATAATAATTGTTTAAAAACGAAGCATTTTTAAAAAAAATGCCTTCTTTGGCAATGCATTAATAACTGATTTCGCGCGAGCGTTCTCTTTTCTTTTTCACTTCATACGGGTCGACAATACGTCCGAACCGGTAGCTGACAAATAAAGTGAGAAAAAACTGTTGGTTTTGGGCAATTTTGGTTCCCGACGGTGGCGGTGGAACGGCTGTTAAATCCATGATCTCTAATTTTTTGGCAAATCCTTCAGCGATTACGCCAACTTCCAATGCATGAATGATTCGATCTTGCTTGCTGTATTCGAAATTGAACCCGAATTTCGCAAATGCACCCGGCACAACGCCCAATTCATCAAAGCCTTTGAAAAAGGACGCTTTTCTGATAATGTAAACATTAGTCCAACTCGGATCGAATTTTTCCGGTTCGGGGCGAGGCACAAGGTCATTAGGCCTTGCCGGATCCGGATCGCCCACTTCATAATAAATGGGTTTGAGAAGTACTACCGACGGCCCGAAGTTGTAAAAATAACGAATGGCAATGCCGCCCACATCAAATTTACGGAACATTTCGTGCTGCTTGCCGTAACCGAAACGAAAATCGAACGCAAGATTTGTCTTGCCGTCGACATATTTTGCTCCGGAACTGGTTTTGCCGTATGTCCGCTTTTCCTTGGGATGTTTTAAGTAGGCAAAGTCGACTTCGAAAAGTCGCTTGTTGAAAGCGTCAATACGTTTCCCGTAGCGATAGTTTGCACCGAATCCGTTAGAATTGAGCATCAAGGCAACAGACCACTCATTGCGGTAAAATACTTTCGGCTGTAGATCTATTTCGCCTTGTGCATATACCGCAAAAAAACAATTGATTACACCGAGAAAAACAATAATCCGTTTTTTCACGCTCAAAATTTATATTCGGGCCTGCAATATCCGGGATGAAAAATTTTTTAATGAGAAAATAAAAGATAACTCACTCGGAATGCCGCACATTAACCCGGCAATGTCGTACTTGCAGGCTGTTCGACCGATGTTACCGAACGGTAGGCCGGACAGGGTTTACTGCTGCGGCACGACGATAAAACCATTCCTGCAAATAAACAAAAAACTACGATAATACTTGCTTTTTTCATGGACATTAATTTAAAAAGTAAAAATACAAACAATTTTTTTATAACAAACTATTTTACGTATTTACGTCCCGAAAAGTTACATATTTACATCAAAATCCATGCCCGTTTTTTGAGCGATTTCCGTCATATCCTTTACAACCTGCGGAAGCAAGCCGATGCCTTCGCGCGCAATCCGCTCTTCGTTTTCGCGTTCGGGATCGCCGGGTATCAACACTTTCGCGTGCCCTTTCGCGGGACGGGCATCGCGCATGGTTTCGATCCATTTGTCCATGCGCGCTTTAAATTCTTCGACGGGCATGAAAGCGTCCACACGCATGGCGCCGAAAAAATGGCCCCAGCCTTCGCCCGTTTTTTGGTCCAACAGCGGCAGATACGACATCATGGGCGGCACGAACGGCCCGAAATTGGCGCCCGACAATACGGCAGCCAGAATGTCGACCGTTGCTCCGAGGCAATAACCTTTGTGGCTCCCGTGCTCGCGGTCGCCGCCCAAGGGCAGCATGGAACCGCCGTGCTCGATGGCCGCGGGGTCGTCGGTCGGGTTGCCTTCCGCGTCCTGCGCATAACCGAATGCTATCTTTTCGCCTTTCTTGGCGGCAATGGTGAATTTTCCGCGTGTGACGGGCGTGGTGGCAAAGTCGGCGACAAACGGCGGCTGCGTTCCCGCGGGAATGGCGATTGCCATGGGATTGGTTCCCAGCATCGGCACGGCCGAAAACGTGGGCGCCACCAACGGGCTGGCATTGGTGCAGGCGAAACCGATCATGTCGTGTTCCAAAGCCATCATCGCGTAATATCCCGCAATACCGAAGTTTGACGAGTTGCGCACCGAAACCCAGCCCGTTCCTGCCGTTTGCGCTTTCGCGATGGCGGTGCGCATGGCCGCGAGCGCCGGCAACATTCCGATGGTGCCGTCGCCGTCGATAACGGCCGTGCTCGGACTTTCGTGCACGTTGCGGATGTCGGGCCGGACGTTGATGCGCCCCGCTTCCCAAAGTTTGAAATAATCGGAAAGGCGAATGACGCCGTGCGTGGATATGCCGCGCATTTCGGCAGCCAGGAAGACTTTGGCGCATTGCTCCGAATCTTCTTGCGAGAAGCCCATTTTTTGCAGCACTTTCGACGTGAAGTCGAACAGATAGGAATAGGAGAAGCCCCTCCCCGACCCTCCCCCAAGGGGAGGAGCAGAGACGTTGTTCAGGTTCGGGGAGGAAGATTTTGTTTGCATTTTCGTATGGTGTGAGAAGCGCGTCTCTCCTCTCTTTGGGAGAGGGGTCGGGGGTGAGGCCTTATTTTCGATCGGTGATGGTGATCGTTGCCTGCGCAGCAGGCATGATGAGCATGTCGCTGATGTTGACATGCGCCGGGCGCGAAACGGCATACCATATCGCATCGGCGACATCGTCGGCATCGAGCGGAACAAGCCCTTCGTACACTTTATCGGCGCGCGCCTTGTCGCCTTTGAAACGAACGAGCGAAAACTCGGTGTTGACCATGCCGGGCGCGATGGAAGTTACGCGGATGTTGTGTTTCAACAGGTCGATGCGCATCCCTTTCGTCAAGGCGTCGACGGCATGCTTGGTGGCGCAGTATACGTTGCCGTTTTCATACACTTCCTTGGCGGCGATGGAGGTGATGTTGACGATATGCCCTCCGCCGTTCTTGATCATCAACGGCGCTACTTTGCGCGTGATGTACAACAAGCCTTTGACGTTGGTATCGATCATTTGTTCCCAGTCGTCGACCGAACCGTCCTGAATATGGCTCAAGCCCGCAGCCAGCCCGGCATTGTTCACCAGCACGGCGATGTTTTGCCACGATTTGGGCAATTTTTCGACGGCTTCTTCGGTTTCTTCGCGATTGCGAATATCGAAGTTCAACGCAAGCACGTCGCATTTGTATTTGACGCCCAACTCGCCTTTCAGGCTGTCGAGCAATTCTTTGCGACGGCCTGTGATGATGAGATTATATCCGTTTTCCGCCAATATCTCGGCGGTTGCTTTTCCTATACCGGCGGTTGCTCCGGTTACCAATGCTATCTTCCTCATTTCAACATCTTAAAAATTACTTAACTGTAACCTCGTTTGGTCAAATTTTATTTTGGGCGAGCTCGCAAACTCGGTTGTACATTTATATTTTTCTCGCTTTGCGTCTTTGCGAGAGAATAATCACGCAAAGACGCGAAGACGCAAAGTCCGAATCTATACCGCGAGATATATCAATCGACGAACGCAGGTTTATTTCAAATATTTCCGCACGACTTCGAGAAACTCGTCAAAAACTGCGGCATTGCATGCCACCAGCTCTTTTCCGAAAATATAATTGTCGCCGCCCGAAAAATCGCTTATTCGTCCGCCGGCTTGTTGCAGAATGAATGCCCCTCCGGCAACATCCCACGGGCTGAGGCTGTATTCGTAGAATGCTTCGAAACGGCCGCAAGCCACATAAGCCAAGTCGGTGGCTGCCGAACCGAGGCGCCGCACGCCGTGCGAGTTCTTCAAAAAGTGTTCCAAACATTCGATGTACGGACGCATCAGATGGTAATCGTAGTACGGGAAACCCGTGGCTACGAGCGCATCTTGCACCGTCGCCCTGTCGGAGACGCGGATTTCTTTTCCGTTAAGGAAAGCGGGACCATCCTTCCAAGCATAAAAACATTCGTCGAGCGTTACTTCGTAAACAACTCCGCAAACGGGAATATTATTTTCCAACAATCCGATGCTTACGGCATAAGGCGGCAATCCGTGAATGAAGTTGGTTGTCCCGTCCAACGGGTCGATCACCCAATCGAAACGCTCACCCCGCTTGGTATTGGTGCCTTCTTCGGCGATGAAGCCGGCTTCGGGCAAAAGTAACTGCAACCGGTCGACAATCAGTTTCTCGGCGCCTTTATCCACGTAAGTAACAAAGTTATGCTCTCCTTTCACTTCCACATTTTTCGCGGAAATGGCGCTTACTTCGTTGCGGATAAAACCGCCCGCCCGTTTGGCAATGTCGCACATTTGCCCGCAAAGGTTCTTATAATCAATCATATTAATTTTATTGATGTCGAAAAATCGAGGAAGCAAAAATAAGACTTTTTTTGAGTTTCGGTTATCTTCGCGGCAAGAAGGACAAAATTCCCATAACGCCGTATTTCTCACGAGGATGATTGTTAATGTTTATACTTCACGCGGTCGGAGGTTTTCCGAATACTATGCACAGCCCCTGTCGGCTGTGATGTTCTTTGACTTATCGGCATTGACGTTTAATTCATCATTAAATTGTATCTTTGCTTTGAAATTATACTTCGCGCGGGCAAGTTTTGTGATATTCCTCTTTGCGTCTTTGCGCCTTTGCGAGAGGTAATATCACGCAAAGACGCCAAGGCGCGAAGCACAAAATAACTCCGTGTGAAGTATAAAAAACATAAAGCCATGCCGGTAGTAAGCAGTAAAGAGTTTGCGGCTCATCAGAAAAAGTATTATGATATGGCCGTAAAGGAAGATGTATTCATCAAAAGAGGCAGGAATACGTTTCATCTTCATCGTACCGATGTCGATGAAACGGAATACCATGAGCCTGATGAAGATTTTTACAGGTCTCTCACAAAGGATGAACTCCTGTCGGGAATTTACGAGGATGTAGACAAGTTTTTTGCGGCCAAATGAATCGGTGTTATCTATCAGGTGCGCTACATTGCCAATAACCATGTAATTTCACAATACCTGTAATTCCCGAGAGTTGCCGGAACAAATCAAAAACGTGTAAATCGATACGGTAAGGGTTGCACGTTTTTTTGTGCAACATTCACATCA
>JAVBRP010000290.1:0-15925 GCA_031547815.1 Bacteroidales bacterium
CCCACATTGGTTTTCGAAATTCCCGTAATCGCCGAGATTTCCTCGTGCGAATTTCCGTCCAAATAAAGCAGAATGATGGCTTTGTTGAAAGCGTCCAATTGATCGATGCAGCGATACAGCAATTCCGTTTCCGGCGTATCGTCTTGTTCGGCTAACCAATGCATCTCTTCCGATTGCGCGGAACGAAACGCGAACAACGGTTCCCGCTTCCTTTTCCGTTTGTAGTTCATCGAAGTATTCAGCGCCACCCGATAAATCCAAGTGGAAATGCTCGATTGCCCTTTGAAAGTGTCGAACGATCGCCACAACGCTACAACAATATCGGTCGTCAGGTCTTCCTTGTCGTGGGTGGTATCGGTATACGCTCCGGCAATCTTGATCACGATCCCGATGTTCGCTTCGAAAACTTTCAGAAACGCCTCTTCTTTGATTTTCTCCTTTTCGGATTTCATTTCGCTTAGGATTTTAATACCTCATTTCGACATATTTTTTGCATAGTTAGTAACAAACGGGATGAAAAAATCACAAGCGGCGGCATATTTTTCAATGAAAACAAAAAAAGAGTTGCCCCAAAAATGGACAACCCTTTTTATACTCTTCAGTCGATCAAAACTATTTGTAATCCGTCCGCAAAACCCTGAATTCCGTACGGCGGTTGATTTGATGCGCTATTTCCTGATCATCCTTTGTGGGCAACGAGTTGATGTAATCTTCGGTCAGCGTCACGCCGTTGCGCAGGAACGAATATTGCGCCGCCAGCTTTTCGTCGACCACTTTGGGTTGGCTTTCGCCGTAACCTTTCGCGGTGAGGCGGTTCTTGGCGATGCCTTTTTCGATGAGGTAATCGACAACCGATTGCGCACGTTTTTGCGACAGCACCTGATTGTCGGCATCCGTACCGCGCGAGTCGGTATGCGAACTCAACTCGATGGTGATGTTCGGGTTGTCGTTCAGCGTTTCCACCAATTTATCCAAAGCCACCATCGACTCGGGACGCAAATCCCATTTCGCGAAATCGTAGAAAATATTCGGAATCTCGATCGGGCGGGCGATGGAAGTCAACAGAATGGTGATGTTGAAATCCTTGCTGCGATCCAATCCCTTGGTCGATTCGCGTTCCTTGCCGTTCAGGTAACCCTGCTTGGAAGCGATGAACACGTAGTCGGTGTTGGCTTTCAGCGTTACCTTGAACATACCGTCCTTGTCGGTCGGCAATTCGTATGTGATACTGCCGTCGCTGCTGATAACTTTTACCGTCGCTTCGGGCAACACCTTTTCGGTTTTTTCGTCTTTCACCACGCCGATCAGGTTGAACGCAAGCGGCGGAAGCGTAAAGTAAAAAATATCGTCGTCGCCCTTGTTGGTACGGCTGGATGAGAAAAACCCGCTTTCGGTTTCGGCTTTGAAAGTGATGCCGAAATCGTCGGCAGGCGAATTGATCGGATACCCCATATTCTCTACCTTCCGGTTGCCGTCTTCATCACGAACCTTGAAAATATCCAAGCCGCCGAGGCCGATATGTCCGCTCGACGAGAAATACAGCGTACCGTCCGAATGCACATACGGGAACATTTCATCGTTGGAAGTATTGATTTCCGCGCCGAGATTCTGCGGAGCGCCCCAATTGTCGCCGGTACTTGCCCGGGTAACTTTCCAAACATCCTTACCGCCTTGTCCGCCCGGCATATCCGACACGAAATAAAGCGTTAACTCGTCGGGAGCTATGGCCGGGTGAGCAATCACCACGCTGTCGCCCGCAATATCGATCACTTTCTCTTTTGTCCATTTACCGTTCACTAAATGAGCCGAAAGAATCTGACAACCCCACGCTTTGTTGTTGCTGTTTTTGCAGCGCGTGAAATACATGGTTTGAAAGTCGGGCGTGAACGAACACATACCTTCGTCAAACTCGGTATTGACATCGCCTTCGATCGGAACCGGCTGGCTCCATGTACCTTTACGGTCGACTTTCGACATGAATATATCCGAAAACTTTTCGCCCGTAACCGCATTGATGGATTTTCCGGTAGCGGCGTCGCGCGACGAAGTGAAATAAACCGTGGAATAATCGTCGGAAGCATACGCCGGCGAAAAATCGTTTTGTCGCGAATTGAAAAACTTCATGTTTTCCACCTGATAACCGTTGCCGCTTTCTATCCACGCAAGCGCGATGTCGCACGATTTAATGCCGTCGTCGGCACGTCGGTCGTTCGGCACTTTTTCCTTATATTTCTTGAATTCCTCCTTGGCTTCGGCATACTTTTGATTCATCTTTTTCGCTTCGCCCAAATGTAAATGAACGACGGGGTTCTGGTATCCTTTATTGACGGCCTTCACATACCACGATTCGGAACGGTTGGGTTCATTGATCAAACGATAGCATTCGCCGATCTTGAACAGCACATCCGCTTGTTCTTCTTTTCCCTTGGCCGATTTGTAAGCGTTGCGCAACATGTCGGCAGCCGAACTGTAGTGTCCCGCGGCAAACTCTTCATTAGCTTTCTTGATCTTGGCGTTTTGGCCGTAACTCCGAACCGGCGCCAACAAGCAAACCGCCGACAAGACAAATACTATAGTGCGAATATTCATTCGTGAATCGTATTAAATTTTGATGCTCCCGCACCCCGATCATCAACCGGCCCGTGCAATTTCATCTATATTGATACATATACGTATACGACACGAAAAGGTTATCTCTTCGGTCGGTTTTCGATATATTGTCACCGCAAAGTTATAGAAAGATTTGCATTATTCCCCAATGTTTTTGTTTTTTGTATACCCCGATCCGATCAAAAATATTTATCCGACATGTAGCAGATAATGTTGAAAAAACCGCAAAAGTTCTATGATCAGCGCTATTCCCATGTGAATGATCACTCCGCCCCAGATATGGCGGGTTTGGTAGGCAATGGCGCCCAGAAAGTAGCCGCCGAACAGCGCCGAGCAGGTTTCCAAAACCGGTTTGCCGAAATGCAGGGCCACATACACCGCAATCATCGGCAACACCGCTCCCCGTCCCAAAACGGAGGCCATGCCGATAACCAGCATGCCGCGAAAGATCAGTTCCACCATCAAAAAGTCGCCCATGTAGACGGTTTCGAAAATGAATGTATTCAGCCCGACGGAGCGTCCGAAAACTTCTCCGTAAATCCACGGCTTGTACATGGGGTAGTAGGATTGAAAATCGGGCGTGAACGAAACAGCCGTCAAAACGGGAAGAATGACCGCGTACAGGCACAGATACGCTTTCACGTGGTGGTTGCCGCGGCACAAGCCGTACAAGCCGCGAACATCCTTATCTGCAAATACGCGAAGCAGGATAAATGCGGGAAGTACGAATATGAGATTGCGCATGCGCCACAATACTTTCAAAATGTACGACTGTTCCGGCGACGACAAACCGGACAAATCCAACACATCCTTCCACGAGAATGCGTCGGCAAAGCCGATGAGCGACATCAGCAGAATGCCTTTGGCGAAAAACGCGGGTTTCGGCACTTCCCGAAATTTTCTGCGAAACAGTTGCGTGGGGATTGCGATGGCGAAATACAACAGCACGAACATGATGATGTTGTTCGCCACGGCGTTGGAAGTCGGCACCATGTTGTGAGCGATTTTGTCGCCGATATCCGTACAATAAATAAACAAAACGCACAGACCGGCCACCGATACGGTATAGGCGTATGCCGCAAAGTGGAAATCTTTGCGCACAAAACTCATAAAATCGCAAAACAGCGTTTTTAATTGCTTCAACATGCGGCAAATATACCCGATTTACGAATAAGCCGGTGATGGAAGCCGGATTATTATTTACCGATCGATGTCGACTTGTTAAATATTGCGGTTGTAATCATTGCATTATGTTTTTTGTTGCATATTTTTTCATGGAAATTTTGTATTTCACTTTTTTATCCATTCCTTTGTTTCCACAATCGGGGATGTATCATGAACATTTACCGATAAAAAATCGTTCCAAGTATATACAGAGTAAAACACATACAGTTCCACGTTTAAGGTTAGTATCATACCGACTTATTTATTATGCAAACTCCCGGAAGTGCAGACATAGGCATCAGAGAAGTTCGTCAGTTGACAGGCTTCATTAAAGAGACGCATGGCTCCGATTTTACCGAATATGCTTTGACCTCGTTCAAAAGACGAATAGAGCATGTTCTGGAAAGCAATAATTTCAGTTTCGAGACATTACTCAAAAAACTCGAATCGAAAGCGTTTCTGGACCGGTTTATCGGACTGGCGGCCGTCGGCGCCACCGAATTGTTCCGCGATCCCACGTTTTGGGTGTTGCTGAAGAATATATACTTGGCCAATATTTTTAAGGAACAAAGCAAAGTTCGGATTTGGGTTCCGATGTGTGCCTCGGGCGAAGAATTTTACAGCCTGGCCATTCTGCTGAAAGAAAACAACTGGACGCAACGTTCGGAAATCTATTTGTCGAGCATGAGCGACGAAAATTTGACCCGAATACGGAAAGGGTGGATGGAAACGAACAAATTGGAAATAAGCGCCAAGAATTATGCGCGTTTCCAAGGGCAGAGCCAATTGACCGATTATTATAAAATGATCGGCGATGAAGTCATTTTCGATCGATCGTTATTTAATAATACGCAAACATTCAAGCAAGACCTCAATTTCGACAACGACCTGCCTCCGATGCACTTGATCCTTTTCCGGAATCAGATGATTTATTTCAACCCCACCCTGCAATATAAAGTTTGCGACATATTGCACGGAAAATTAGCCGCAAAAGGCTTGTTGGCGTTGGGTATCCTCGAAGAAATCGAACTGAATGTCAATAACAAATACATTGCACTGAACAAAGAAGAAAGCATTTATCAAAAAAAGAATTAACTTTTTTGCGTTTTCTCTGTTATTGAGCATTGTATGAATGTTGATATTTTTTGTGGAAAAAAGTACATTTTTTTGTTCCAAATGTTGAGAAAAATTATATATTTGTACAATATAATATAGCAAATCGGCTTTATGATAAGAATCGGAATAATAGGCGCAGACGCGGTTTCTCGACTGCATACCCAAAGTTTTTTGACCAATATCAATTACGAGATTGTCGGGTGTTACTCGCCCGATAATCGCGAATCGATGGTTTTTGCGCGGGAATATCGGCTGGTTTCTTATTCTTCCTTAGATGCGCTTTTCAAATATACGGACGCCATCGATATTGCAGGCGACTTTCCCGATGTGATGGCTTTGGCCGAAAGATCCCTGAAGGGGATGAAGCACGTTTACATCGCCCAGCCGCATCGATTAAGTCTGGAAAACGTGCAGTACTTAGTGAAATTGGCCGACGAGTCGGGCATGACCCTGCAAATGAGCCCCGGATACAGATACTGCCCCGCCTACGAATATTTTGCCGAATTGAACCAAAAGCCGATAATGATCGACATCAGGCATCGATTGCCCGATACGAGCGAAAACCTGATGATGCGGCTGAATACCGAGTTGGTACGCGATTTGGATTTCGTATTGGGCATCATACGGGCGAACGTCAACAAAGTAGACGTCAAAACATGGACAAGATCGAAAGTGTATCTCGATCTGCTCAATTGCCGGATGGAGTGCGACAACGGTTGTTTGATCAACCTTGTGATGCAGACCATTCCCGAAGGCGACCCGAAATTGGAAATCACATTCAATTTTCCCGACATTATTGTCCGTACGGATGTTTTCAAGTCCGTCGTCGAAAAGCAATACAACCGGTTCGATGTGACCGACAGCATTGTGCTGGATGCGTACAGCGAAAAGATGATCCACAAACAGGACCTGAAAAATTTTTTCATGACCGTTACCGACAGCAACGGGATAGGGCGCAGAATAGACGAACAATTGCAATGCATTGCCGCCGCCGATCTTATCGTGGAACGCATCAAATCGTTGCAGCCGGTAGCAGGGTATTACTGACTGCCCGATTCGTCTTCCGCAAAGTTTGAAGATGAAGTACACGCTTGTATCCGACAATACATTTCGGTCGAAAACATTCTGACCGGCTCTCCCGGCTCGGAACTGCCCGCCGGCGTTGTTGCGGTGCCCGACAAAAAACTTGCTTTCCACATCATCCCCGTTCCGTTTGCAGGTTATTCGGACGTTTCGCCCGATTTTTTTCAAAAATTGTCGCTCGAATATGCCGAACGCGATATGCAGTTGGTGCATCTTTGGCAGGACGAATGGGTGAAAAAGCGCGAAATCGTTTGTTCGCGTATTGAAGCGCTTTTGGGGGGCGGAAAGCACATTCATGCGCGCCGGACAACCGTGCAACGCATTAACAAAGACGAGGCGCGTTCTTTTTTTGAAAAAGCTCATTTGCAGGGATATGTCAATGCACGATATTCCTACGGATTATTTTCGGGCGACCGCTTGGTGTCTGCTGCTTCGTTCAGCGCGGGGCGAAACGTTACGCGCAACGGTATTGCAGGTCGTTCGTTCGAGTTGTTGCGCTACGCAAGCCTGCCCGGTCACCGCGTGGTAGGAGGAGCGGGTAAATTGATTGCCCGTTTCGCAGAGGAACTGCATCCGGACGACATCATGACGTATGCCGATCTCGACTGGGCTTCGGGTAAAGGTTACCGGGCGTTGAATTTCCGGCAAACGGCTGTCACCCCGCCGCAAATGTTTTGGATACATCCCGACGAAATGATCCGGTATTATCCGCATCGTCTTCCGTCGGAACTGACGGAGGCTTTCGCTCAACAAAACGATCGGGATTCGTCGGACGATTTTTTGCGCGACAAAGGATATGTTAAAATTTATAATGCCGGGAATTTGAAGTACCTTCTTACGTTGAACGATTCGGATACGTAGGAATTCTCTCTCCTTATGGAGAAGGGCGAGGGGGGGGAGGCGATGCATAAAATTCGCCCGTGCGAAACATAAATACATCGGGCAGCCGGCCGGAATTGTCGTTACTAAATTTTTCATTACATTTGTAAATATTTTAGTATACATCAAAAAAATATCAGTAATCAGTAATATTTTGATAGAAAGCATCATAAAAGGAATCCTCGAAAAGAAAGGACATGAGGTGGTATGTATCGATTTGTCGCAAATCGAAAACGCCGTAACCGGTTATTTTATCGTTTGCCACGGCGATTCGAACACGCAAGTCAATGCCATTGCCGAATCGGTGGAGAAAGAAACGATGGAACAATTGCAATTGCGGCCGTATTCGGTGGAAGGAACCGTCAATGCCGAATGGGTATTGTTGGACTACGGCGAGGCGGTCGTGCATGTTTTTCAAAAACCGATAAGAACACGTTATAAATTGGAAGAATTATGGGGCGACGGAAAGGTCACCCGCATCAACACAGATTAATCATAGACAGGTAGAATCATAATGAGCGATAATAAAATAAATAATCCGACGCCGGAGAACGATCCGATGCCGGACGACAACCGAAATAAGCCGAATCTTCCGGTAAAAAAGCCGAAATTCAATATTTATTGGCTTTACATCGCATTGTTTGCGATTTTTGTCGGAATGCAATTTTTCAATTTCGACACCAAAAAAATCGAAGTCGACTACAAGACATTCAAGTTTGAAATGCTCCAGCCCGGCGACATCGAAAAAATTGTGGTTATCAATAAGAAAGAGGCCGAAATATACATCAAGCAGGACAAACTGAAAGACCCCAAATACGGTAAATACTTTCAACCGGGCAAAGAGCCGCAAGCCGGGCCGCAGTTCTTCATGAACATCGGTTCGTCTGAGGCTTTCGAAAAACAGTTGGAAGATGCGCAACAAAGCATCCCCGAAGATCAACGTATCTATCCCGAATATGAAGAACGCAAGGATTTTCTCGGCGAGACGCTTTATTACATCCTGCCGTTTATTTTGCTGATTGCTTTATGGATGTTCTTTTTCCGCAGAATGACGGGCGGCGGCGGTGGCGGCGGGAATATTTTCAGCGTCGGGAAATCGCGCGCGCAGATTTTCGATAAGGAAAAGACAACGGTAAAAGTCGATTTCAAAGATGTGGCCGGTTTGGAAGAAGCCAAAGTGGAGATCAAAGAAATTGTCGATTTTCTGAAAAACCCGAAAAAATATACCGACCTGGGCGGCAAGATTCCCAAAGGCGCTTTGCTGGTAGGCCCTCCGGGAACGGGTAAAACATTGCTTGCCAAAGCAGTGGCGGGCGAGGCGAATGTGCCTTTCTTCTCCATGTCGGGTTCCGACTTTGTGGAAATGTTTGTCGGCGTGGGCGCTTCGCGTGTTCGCGATTTGTTCAAGCAAGCCAAGGAAAAGGCGCCCTGCATCATTTTCATCGACGAAATCGATGCCATAGGTCGCGCACGCGGCAAAAATCCGAACTTCGGAGCCAACGACGAGCGCGAAAATACGCTCAACCAGTTGCTTACGGAAATGGACGGTTTTGCATCCAACGTGGGGATCATCATTCTTGCGGCCACCAACCGCGCCGATATTCTCGATAAGGCGCTGCTTCGCGCGGGACGTTTCGACCGTCAGATTCATGTGGAGTTGCCCGACGTAAACGAACGGAAAGAGATTTTCCGGGTGCACTTGCGTCCGTTAAAAATTGAACAAGGGTTGGATGTCGACTTTTTGGCGCGTCAGACTCCGGGATTTTCGGGCGCCGACATCGCCAATGTTTGTAATGAAGCGGCGTTGATTGCGGCGCGTAAGGATAAAACAACGGTCGAAAAACAGGACTTTTTGGACGCCGTCGATCGTATCGTGGGCGGGTTGGAACGGAAGAACAAGATCATCACCCAACAGGAGAAACGCACCATTGCCTATCACGAGGCAGGCCATGCCACGGTAAGCTGGATGCTCGAACATGCGCACCCGTTGCTTAAAGTGACCATCATTCCGCGCGGACGTGCTTTGGGCGCTGCATGGTATCAACCGGAGGAAAGGCAGATCACCACCGTGGAGCAGCTTTTCGAAGAGATGTGTGCTACTTTGGGCGGACGCGCTTCGGAGGAATTGACGTTCCGCACCATTTCGACGGGAGCGTTGAACGATCTCGAACGGGTCACCAAGCAGGCTTATGCCATGGTGAGCTATTACGGTATGGGCGACAAGCTGGGCAACATGAGTTTTTACGACTCGTCGGGACAATCGGAATATGCTTTTACCAAACCGTACAGCGATAAAACTTCGGAGGCGATAGACAAAGAGGCGTTTGATTTGGTAGGCAAAGCGTATGTGAAAGCCAAAGAAATATTGAAACAACATAAAGACGGTTTAAAACAATTGGCAGAGTTATTATTGGAAAAAGAAGTTATCTTTGCCGAAGACCTTGAACGAATATTCGGAAAACGACCTTTCAAAAAGGAAAGTGACGAAATAATCGAAAAAGCACCGGAAGTTGTATCTCCGTCGGAATTGCCGAACATTTGACCGAAAAAAGTGTTCGATAAAGCGTCGGAGAACTTTATATTCGACAATAATAAATACACTTAATACCGGAGAAAATGGAAAATTGGAAATGTGTTTATACAACAAATCAGGTGTATAAGGCCGAAGCTGTTAAGGAATATTTGGCTAAAGAAGATGTCGAGTCTGTGATTGTCAATAAAAAAGATTCCGCGTACACCGTTTTTGGCGAAGTAGAGCTTTTTGTACAACCCGAAGACGAACATTTGGCCGTAGAGTTGATTAAAGAAATTCACATTGAGTAACATCGTTAAGCGCACCCTTTCGGGAGCGATTTTTGTAGTCTGCGTTATCGGCTCGTTACTGTTGCATCCGTATGCTTATGCGGGAGTGTTGACGGTGGTGATTGTTTGGTCGTTGCTCGAATTTTACGACATCGTCATTAAAGATCGGGTACATGCGGGTAAATTTGTCGGGGTGTTGAGCGGCATCGTACTTTTTGCGGCAAGTTTTTTCTTTGCGCAAGAGTTGGTTTCGAGCGAAGTATTTCTTGCTTTTATTCCGCTGATCGTCATACTTTTTATCAGTCAGTTATACTCCGAGGATCATTATTCGTTTCGCGCAGGAGCTTATACACTGACAGGAGTTGTATACATCGCGCTGCCGTTTGCTTTATGTAACGGGCTGGTTTTCCGCGAACAAAACGGACAAATCGAATACGTGCCCGACATTTTGCTCGGTTTCTTTATCTTGTTGTGGACCAACGATACATTCGCTTACCTGACGGGAATGATGTTCGGCAAACATCGATTGTTCGAACGCATTTCGCCCAAAAAATCGTGGGAAGGATTCTTCGGCGGACTAATCTGTACGATTGCGTTGTCGATGTTGCTTATCGCAAAACTGTTTCCCATACTTCCTTACGAACATTGGGCTGCCGTTGCCGGCATTATCGTTGTTTTCGGCGTTTTCGGCGATTTGTTCGAATCGTTGCTGAAGCGAAACCTGCGGATCAAAGATTCCGGTCATTTTCTTCCGGGGCACGGCGGGATACTCGACCGTTTCGATTCCGTTTTATTGGCCGCTCCCATGGTTTTCTTTTATTTGGAACTTTTTGTCTTTTAGCGTTGCAGCCGCCGGTTTGAACCCGAAAGATTCATAAACGGCCATACACAGAACGATATGCACCCGAAAGGGGCTGTGAGATTAAGGACAATAAAAATCCCAACCAATTCCGATCCTGTCGATCAGGATAATACTTTGCACGGCCAAGTTTTACTTTCGGTAAACCCTGTCCGTTTGAACAAGCGGTTCAGGCGGACAAGTTTGGTTGTATATTTGTATTTTTTCTCGAAGCGTACATCATCATAAATATTTCTTCCCGGCAGCCTTCCGTGTCCCTTTCAATCGAAAATTAAAAACCCCATGTCTTCTCCGAATTTAAAAGCATACCGATACACCGTTTTAGTCGTTGTTTGCCTGTCGGCCGCATTGATCCCGTTCACCGGGTCGTCCGTCAATTTGGCGTTACCCTACATCGCCGAAGATTTATCGATGAATGCCGTGTCGCTCGGTTGGGTTATCACCGCATTTCTGCTGGCTTCGGCAATTTTTCAGGTGCCGCTGGGACGCTTGGGCGATATGATCGGACGGAAGAAGATATTGGCCGGAGGGGTTGTCCTTTTTTCGGCGGCATCGGTTGCCTGCGCTTTCGCATCGTCGGGATCGCTGTTGATAGCGGCCCGTTTCGTGCAGGGCATTGCGGGCGCGGGAATCTTCGGCGTCAGCATGGCCATCATCACCTCGGTGTTTCCGGCAAACGAACGCGGCAAAGCGCTCGGAATCAATACGGCAATCGTTTATTTTTCCATCGCCTCCGGGCCTTTTTTCGGCGGCATGTTGACGCATTATTTCGGATGGCGCAGCATTTTTTTGGTGACGGCGGGTCTCGGACTGTTGGCAATTCTCGGAATACTTCTGTATCTGAAAGGCGACCGGATCGATTCCAAAGGCGAAAAATTCGATTGGACGGGCATGGTCGTTTATGCCGCAGGGCTGTCGGCCATTATTTACGGATGCTCCGTTTTACCTTCCGTGTCCGGGTTTATGCTGATTGCCGGCGGTATCCTTACTTTCGCTTATTTCGTGTATTACGAGAAAAAACAAACCGCGCCGATGTTCAACATGAATATGTTTCTGAGCAACCGCGTGTTCCGCATGTCGTCTTATGCGGCATTGATCAACTATGCGGCCACTTTTGCCATCGGATACATGTTGAGCCAGTACCTGCGCTATGTCAAAGGTTTTGATGCGCAGGCAGCCGGATTGATCTTGGTGGTTCAGCCTATCATACAAACCGTTATATCGCCGTTGGCGGGAAAATGGTCAGACAAAGCGGATGCGAGCCGAATTGCGACGCTCGGAATGGGAATTATCGTGGTTTGCTTGGCCGCGATGATTTTTCTGAATCCCGACACGCCGTTGGCATTATTGATTACCGTATTGGTCATGCTCGGAACGGGTTTTGCCCTTTTCTCGTCGCCAAACGTCAACGTGATTATGGGATCGGTCGAAAAGCGTTTTCTCGGAATGGCTTCGGCAACGACCGGAACCATGCGCCTGACGGGGCAATCGTTCAGCATGGGGATCACCATGATGATGGCTTCCATTTTCATGGGAAAAACACCGATCACTCCCGAAATATATCCGCAGTTTATGAAATGCATGCATTATACCTTCGGCATTTTTGCGGCGCTGTGCATTTTGGGCGTTTACACATCCATGGTCAGGAAAAGGAAATAAACAACGATACTTTTCGCGGCAGAAGTTTATACTGAGAGCGGCTGATGAGAAACCCGTGAAGGTTCGCCGAAAGCAACAGCGTGATGATTCTTCCGCAAAGCCGGAAAAAATACAAAATTGCGGACATACCGATAGAATAACTCGACATGCGGGGAAACCGGCAACCGAAATGTATTCGGTGGAAGATTTGGAGAAAAAGTATGAAAAGAACAACAAAGCAAGCCGGTAATTCCGCATACGAAATTTACGTTTTGTGTAAGTTGTATGCTAACTTATATAATTGATATTAAAAAACTTACATTGTACCGGATGGTGTGAGGACAAAGCGAGGTGAGGAAAGACAAGTGTAAAGCGATATGTGAACGACGAAGTTTTATCGAAGATATTTTGATCAAACATAAAACCTTTTGTTGAAGCTATTGTTACATGTATGTGTTAAATCAATAAATTTTTATCATCTATGAAAAATATAATTTTCGTTCTCTTATTTGTTTTTTCGTCATCCTTTTTGTTACATGCACAAAATGACGGTTGTATGCAATTTTTCCCCGATAAGGAAGGGACTGTTATGATCAGTAAAAGTTACGATGCTTCCAATAAATTGTTAAGCACCATGACCTATCGGATCAATAAAGTTTATAATTATTCATCGGGAGAGGAAATTCTTATCGGTTTTACGATGACCGACGGTAATAATAAAGCTATTGATCAAGGTACCATCACTGCGCGCTGCGATGACGGTACATTTTATTTGACCATGAGCAACAGGGCCTTAACACCCGATGTGATCAAAATGTTGGGCAGCGATACGGAATTGGTCGGCGATTTTTTGGATTATCCCGATGCTTTCAGCGATGTGTATAACGGAAATCTCGGAATGACCGGAGGAACTTTCACCGTTCAATCGAAAAGCGATAAAAAAGCGCGGATATCTGTTCGGGTATACGGTCGCGAATATCAAAAGACCGAGCGGATAACCACGCCTGCCGGAACATTCAATGCAGCCAAAGTTACGTTTAATTTCGAATCCCAAAGCGGGAAGAAAACAACTCATTACAGAGGGACCGAATGGTATGCGCCCAATGCCGGAATCGTACGTACGGAAACGCACGACAATAAAGGAAATTTGTTGAGTTATACCGTTCTTACCACATTAACAGGTAATTAACGGTTGAACGAGACAACTGCGTTTATGTGCCGCAAAGTGCAGAAATAACCGACAAAACCGGTTTTAAAATCATTGACAAAACGGTTTCAAAAACAAATTGAAACCGTTTTTCGTTCACAATATTATGAGATATGGCATGATACAAAAAATGTAAACATCCGGAAACGTCGTTCCCGAATATTTACATTTGCTATTTGAGAAAAAAATTTATCGACTTATCCCAACGTTCCGCCGATCATGAACGTAGCCGCCAAAGCCACGATGGCGTACAACTCGGGGAAAACGGCCAGGATCAGCGTTTTACCGAAAACGTCGTAGCCCGCGCCGATACCGGCGATACCGTTGGCGCAAACTTGTCCTTGACGGATGGCCGACAACAGACCTACCGCGCCCAAGGCCAAACCGGCACCGAAAATGGCGGCCGCTTGAAACATGGTTATGTCGACAACGAGATATTTAGCTAACAGGAAGTAGCCCAAAAAGCCGTACAAACCTTGCGTTCCCGGAAGCGCACTCAACACCATGTAATTACCGAAAGCGTCGGGATTTTTCTTCATCGCTCCGATGGAGGCATTTCCCGTAATGGTGACACCGAAAGCGCTCCCGATACCTGCCAGTCCGACCATCAGACCAACACCGATATAAGCTAAAATGATAGGTTGCATAATTTATTAATTTTTGATTTTCTATTTATGATTTTTGATTTCTACGCTTAAATTGTCAATTGTCAATTATCAATTATCAATTGTCAATTGTTTGAAAGGTTTGTACTTTTTGCCGCCGCCTTCGAATCCCGAATTTTTGTAAAATTCGACAAACGTCAAACGCATCGGATGAACGAATGCGCCCAAGCCGCTCATAAAGATGTTGAGAGAATGACCGGCCAACAAAATGATAAGCATCACGATTTGACTTACCACGGGAATGTTGCCGCTCATCTGCATCGCCAAATCGTTGAAGACAAACCCCATCACACCGCCGCAAATGCCCAGCGCAAACAGACGGATGTATGACAGCAAATCGCCCATCACTCCGGTCACCATGTTGTAAGTATTCCACAATCCGGCGCCGACATTGATCAAAGGATTACGTCCGGGAGCGTTCATCAAGAAGATGAGAACTCCGGAAACGCTTAAAACCGCATAGCACAGGTAGCGTGCCGTGTCGGGCGGGAGCAATGCTTTTTCGGACGCAAGGTATAAAGCGCCGCCTCCCAAGATCAAAATCAACCAGCCCCACGTTTCCAGCGAATACTTCCAGCCGTTGCGGCGAACGGTTCCCACGGCTTTCACGAACATTCCGAAAATGATTTGTACGCCGCCCAAGATCAATGCCAGATTGAACATTTGATCGGAGTTGAGCATGAACTTTTTGAACGAAGTCAGCCACGGCCATTGCGCATCCAACAGCGGGATTCCGAAAAACGTGCCGGCAATGGTGCCACAAACCATGGTGGCTGCGCCCAGTATGGCCACCAGCGTCACGATGGGTTTCAGCGAGGGTTTTACTTTGCGAAGCGCAATCAACGCCGCAACCAGCAACAACACTCCGTATCCCGCATCGCCCAGGCAAAGCCCGAAAAACAACATGTAGAACGGCGCAAAAAGCGGCGTAAGGTCCAACTCGTGATAATTCGGCAAATCGTACAACTCGCCGATAGGCTCGAACAGCCGCGCAAACCAATTGTTTTTGAGCAGTATCGGCACCGAATTGTCGTCTTTGGCGGGAGTTTCGCCGATATAATACACATCCTGCGCTTCAAGCACGCGGATCAACTCCGGCTCTTTCACTTCCGGAACCCAGCCTTCGAGCAGAATCAATTTCTCGTCCGCTTTTTTTTCCGTTTGCAGATGCACCTTTCCCAGATCGATGTTTTCGAGCAATAGTCGCTGCATCTCTTTCAGGTTGTTGAGGTGCTCCGCGGCCATCGCATCGAGACGTTTTTGAATATCGGCCGTTCGGCTTTCGTTTTCGCGCAGAGCCGCTTCCGATTGTCCGAGCGAGCGGTCGGAAATCCGTATCTTTTCCGCGTCGGGCTCTTCGTTGAGTTCCGGCGACGTGACGGTGATGAAATAAATAACGGTTCCCGATTGCGCCACTTCCACCGCATCGAACTTGTCGACCCAATCGGCTTGAAATTCGCGTTCGCGACAAGAATAAAACTTTATCCGCCGCCCCGCTTTTTCCAATTTTTGGAGCATTTCCGCATCGAAATCGCCCCAAACCGACATGTTGTCGATTTCCTTTTGCAAGCTTTGCCGTTGCGCCGTCAGTTGTTCCTCCGCCGCCCGAAGCCGTTCGTATTCGGCCAACACGTCGGCAGCGTTCACCGACGGGTCGAGCGGAAGCGCCGCAGCATCCTTTTGCTCGCTCAACCTGCGTTGCAGCGAATTTATCGTTTTTTTCAACGAGTCGGCCGTTGCCAAACGACCGCGCAAGTCGGCAGCATCGTCGGGAACGCCTTTCTGCTTCTCCACAACGTGCACCACGCCCGCTTGCCGAATGCTTTCCAAAAATTCATTATAAGTCTTATAATAAATCAGGAAACTGTATTTCTTCATTTTCTCAACCATAATTCAATTTTT
>JAVBRP010000025.1:0-9238 GCA_031547815.1 Bacteroidales bacterium
CCGCCGTGTATAACCCAATATGTTTTGCAATTCGCAGGCAAACCATAGCGGGAAATGTGAAATGCCGGAATAGGAATACCGGAAAACCGACAGAATCCTAAAAAAACACAGAATTTGACTGTTGTTTGCTTTTTTTGTCAGACTTTTATTGGTTATTTGTCTGATCAAGATTAAATTTGCACACCGCAAACAAACTTGTCGGGTTTTATCTCGCGTATTGTATCAGGAATCTTTAATCATCTAAAATATCCACGAATGAAAAAAATCGTTTTTATTCTTTCGGCTTTGCTCTTTGCCGCGACAAACACTTTCGACGCCGGGGCATGTACCAATTTTATCGTCACCAAAGGCGCGTCGACCGACGGTTCGGTAATGGTGTCGTATTCGGCCGATTCGCACGTTCTTTACGGCGAGTTGTACTATTACCCCTCAGCCCGCTACAAAGCCGGCGCCATGCGTGCGGTCGTCGATTGGGATTCGGGTCGTCCGCTCGGGCAAATTCCCCAACCCGCCGAAACATATTCGGTGATCGGCAACATGAACGAGCATCAGGTTATCATCGGCGAAACGACATTCGGCGGTCGTCCCGAATTGGAGGATTCTACGGGCATTATCGATTACGGAAGTCTTATTTATATCGCACTGCAACGTTCGAAAACCGCTCGTGAAGCCGTTCAGGTGATGAGTTCGCTGGCCGAGCAATACGGCTTTTACAGCGGAGGCGAATCGTTCAGCATCGCCGACAAGAACGAGGCGTGGATCATGGAAATGACCGGCAAAGGCCCGGGCGGCAAAGGCGCTTTGTGGGTGGCTTTGCGTATTCCCGACGGTTATATCTGCGCACATGCCAACCAAGCGCGTATCACGACCTTCTCGAAAAACGATCCCGAAAACTGTTTGTATTCGAAAGACGTTATCGGCTTTGCCCGCGCTAAAGGCTGGTACAGCGGCAGCGACGACGATTTCAGCTTTTCGGACACTTACAATCCCCTGACTTTCGACGGTGCGCGCTTTTGCGAAGTCCGTGTCTGGTCGTTTTTCAAAGATTTCAATAAAGACATGTACCGCTATTTCGATTACGCGAAAGGCGAAAACCTGAAGAATCGAATGCCGCTGTGGATCAAGCCCGACCGCAAAGTGTCGCCCAAAGACGTGATGAACGGCATGCGCGACCATTTGGAAGGCACCGAATTGGACATGCGCACGGACCTCGGCGCCGCGCCGTTCGGCTTGCCTTATCGCTGGCGTCCGCTCACATGGAAGGTCGACGGAAAGACGTATGTGAACGAACGCGCCACCGCTACGCAACAAACCGGATTCTGGTTTGTGGGTCAAGCCCGCTCGTGGTTGCCCGACGTGATCGGCGGTATATTCTGGTTCGGCGTGGACGATGCGGCCACTTCGCCCCTGACGCCCATGTACAGCAGCATGAACCGTATTCCGCAATGCTTCGCGACAGGAAACGGCAGCATGACCGAGTATTCCGAAACCGCGGCGTTTTGGGTAGTCAACCGGGTAACCAATTTCACTTACCTGCGCTACGATGTGATGAGCAAGGACGTGTGCCGCGCGATGCACGAATTGGAAGACGGCTACCTGAAAGATGTTGCCCGCGCGGATGACGAAGCATCGAAACTCTATAAACAAAGTCCGAAAAAAGCCCGGGAATATCTGACGAATTATTCGAACCGGCAAGCCGAAGCCACGTTCAACCGTTGGAAAGAGTTGGATCGGTACATGCTGGTAAAATATATCGACGGCAACATCAAGAAAGAACAGGACGGGCGCTTTTTGCGGAACAAATACAACACCTCATCGGCTTCGCCCGACCAACCCGGGTATCCGGAGAAGTGGCTCAAAAAAGTGGTGGAAGACACGGGCGATAAGCTCTTGATGAAAGAATAATGTCTCAGTGGCCCTCTGTGCCTTCTCCGAGGTTCTCTGTGTCACAAAACATTACACAGAGAACCTCGGAGAAGACACAGAGGTTCACTGAGTTTTTACAACTTTTTCCATCTGCTATTGTCAGCCCCCAATCCCGCCAACTCATCGTATCGTTTCATGATTCGGCGAACAACCGGATTATCGGGCGGAAAATGCATGCCGTCTATTTGTGCGATCGGCAACACTTTGGGCGATGTTCCCGAAAGGAAAACCGCGTCGTAATCGGAAAGTTGCGAAGCGGGAATGCGTACTTCCGTAAGCGGAATCGACAATTCACGACATATTTGCAATACATATTTTCGGGTAATTCCGGGCAAAACATCGGCTTCGGGGGCTGTATATACTCCGTTGTCCTTCACCGCGAAAAAGTTGGATCGCGAGCCTTCGGTAACATATCCGTCGGGATGCACCATGATCGCTTCATATACGCCTTTTTCGGCAACAAGCCGTTCTACCTGCCGGGCAAGGTCCGAATGTATGATCTTGGCGCCGGGGTTGGTGCGTTTTGCACGAAAAAGGCAGGTCCGCACGCCGGTACGATAGGCTTCTTCGGGCGGATAGCGATGCGGGATAAAATAAAATGACCGTCGGACGACTTTTCCCGACCGACAGTAAAATTCCAATCGGATGTTCCCGGTTTGCACATCATTGATGGCGGGCAATCGTGTCACTTCCTTGCGAATGCCGTCGGCCGGCACCGGCAATTCCACGCCTGCCAACTGCGCCGAATTCACCAATCGACCGATGTGGTCGTCCAAAAAAAGAAAAACGCCGTCGGTAAGGCGTATTACTTCGTACAGCACCACACAATCGGGCGGAGCGGCAAATGTTCCTGCGGGTTCGGGTTGCCCGTCGACAATCATAAAACGATGAACGGATTTCGGATTCAAGGCTCAAATTTCAAGATTAATTCGGGATCAAAAGTAAGAAAATTCGGAGGTTGTCTTCAAAAATTATTGAGCGCATTTTAAACATAACGGTGTAAATTTTTGTTAATGAAACAATCACCATAACAATACATTATCATCATGAGTAAGTTTGAGATCAGCAGAAGAAAAAGCGGCGAATTTCAATTCAATCTGAAAGCGCCTAACGGACAAGTCATTTTAACAAGTGAAGGTTATTCGCAAAAAGTCAGTTGCATCGACGGGGTTCAATCCGTAAAACGATATGCGTCGGACGACAACCGCTTCGATCGGAAAAAATCGTCCAACGGTAAGTATTACTTCAACTTGAAAGCGGGTAACGGTCAAATTATCGGCACGAGCGAGATGTACGAAAGCGAAGCGTCCCGAAATAAAGGGATCGAATCGGTCAAAACGAATGCTTCCTCAGCCGGATTAAACGATTTGACATAAATCGATGCAGTTTTCATGAGGCTGTTCAAAAAGTCCGATTCTTCCCGATTTCACCCCCGACCCCTAAAGGGGAGCTACGGTATACCGCGCTTTGCGTAAGTCCCCTTTAGGGTATTTAGGGGTGAACCGGATACTTTTTGAACAGCCTCGGCAACTGCCGGCTTGCATTAAAACGCTGCCATCAATAAATGAATATCCTGAAAAGGTATACCGAACAGGTTGCCGATATGCGCGTTGGTCAATATCCCGTTGAACAGGTACACCCCGTTGCGTAATCCGGCATCGGACTTAAACCATGCGGATAGACTTCCCTGCTGCCCCATTCCCAAAATCATGTTCACCACTATGTTGCTGATTGCCATGGAAGCCGTACGCGGCACGCGCGAAGCGATGTTGGGCACGCAATAGTGAAGCACGCCGTGTTTCACCACCGTAGGACTGTTCAGTGTCCGTATTTCGGACGTTTCGCAACATCCGCCCTGATTGATGCTTAAATCGACAATCACCGTTCCCGGCTTCATGCGGGCTACCATTTCTTCGGTAATATGATATTGGTTTTGATAGCCGTCCATATACACGGCGGTGATCAAAACATCGGCCGAAGACAAGGCTTTGGCCAACACTTGCGGATACATGACGGATGTGTATAACCGTTCGCCCAAATTGGATTGCAGGCGTTGCAGCCGATAAACCGAATTGTCGAATACGCGCACGAACGCGCCCAGCCCCAATGCGCTGCGTACCGCAAACTCGGCGGCCGTCCCCGAACCGATAATCACCACTTCGGCCGGGTTGACGCCCGAAATCCCGCCGAGCAGAATGCCCTTGCCGTTGGTCGACTTGCTGAGGTATTCTGCAGCGATCTGCACGGAAACATTGCCGGCAATCTCGCTGATGATCCGCATCAACGGATAACATCCGAAACGGTCTTTAATGCTTTCGAACGATATGGCGGTGATATGCTTGTTCATGAGGCGCCGCACGTACTCTTCGGAAAGTTGATAGCCCGGAAGATAGGAAAAAAGCAACTGCCGATCTTTCATGAGCGCAATTTCGTCGACGGTCGGCGGGTCGATCTTGAAAAGAACATCCGCCTTGTACGCTTCTCCGCGCTCTACAATGAATGCGCCCGCATCGCTGTATTGCAGGTCGGTGTAATTGGTATTCGCGCCGGCCTGTTTTTCCACCAGCACTTTGTGACCGTGTTCCACCAACACGCCGACCGTTTCGGGCGTCAACACCACCCTGTTTTCACAAGGATCAATTTCTTTCGGAAGACCTATCAACAGGCTTTTTCGGTTGTTCTCGACCTTCAAGAACTCTTCGCACGGCATCAAACCCTGCTTCTCTATGGAAAAATACAATGTCGGCATGGCTGAAAGATATTACTTCATGTTCAACACGTTTTATTTATTATTGTCGGAACGACAGTTTTTCAACCTTATACGTCTTGGAATACAGGAACGACTTCACGTGCACGCTTCCGGAGAGATTCAGGTTGTCGGTATCGTTCATCAACATACGGTACAAGGATGTCAACCCGGACATCATGTCATTTATCTCGATCGCCACCCGTATCTTGTAATCTTTTCGGGTTCGTCCGTCCAATTCGATCTGCTCCACTTGAGTGACGGCGCCTATTTTCCTGTTGTTGCGCAGCAACTCCATATCGGCGTCTTTTATCTTCACTTTGAATCGATTGGGATTATCGATCGTCGCCGTAATGGCTAATCGCAACACATTGTCTTTAAACTCCAAATATGTAACATCCTTCAAAGAAATCAGTTCGATATTTTCAAATTTCAAACAACTCGTGAGCAGGAACGGCAAAATCGTGATAATGACTGCGAGATACTTCTTCACTCTAAATACTTTTTATACCGCAAACATAATCATTTTGCCCGGAGGAAGCAAGTTATTTTCGGAACCCGTCGAAAACCTCGAAATCGGCTTCGAGAAATTCGGACACTTCCGTATCCCATCTTTCTTTCACAAACTTAACGTGCTCCGGATGATCATTGTATGCTTGATAACCGGCCTTGTCGGCAAACACCATCGAAAAGCAATACCGATACCCGTTTTTGGGGCTGATCTGACGAAACACCCGGAAGTTTTCGACCGTCGGGATTGCCGTCAATATCCGTTCCCCGTCCTGCAAAAACTTGGTTGCTTCGAGTGCATCCGGTTGATATTTCAAATTGAACATAACGGTGTGCTTGATTTTTCCGGGTGCAAGTCCCTGCTTTCCTGTTTTTTCCGTTTGCCTGATCTGCTCTTTCAATCCGGCTATTTCTTCTCTCAACGCCGCTTCGGTGGCGGAAGAACCGCCGCAAGCCGCGATAAAAAAAGACAATAACAGTCCGATGATGAGTGTTGATATCGGTCCGACATTTTTTTTGGATTTCATCTGTACAAAATTGATTTTAAAGGTCAGATAGAATATCCATGTTCATTTTCGGTTGGTGTTTATTTTTTGAACATGGATATTTCATGAAATGCATTTTTGAAAATTATTTCCGATCAGGATTAAAATGTGTTGGTGTAACGAATTATACCATGTTATAAAACTATCTCGGTTTGGCTTTCACCTGCATATTTTTGGCTTGATCCGGTATTTTTCCTGAAAGTCCGTTATCCATACGACTTCGGCACGCCTTTCCGTCGCCAAAAGTAAGCCAGCCCCATGCCCGAAACGATGTGCCAAACGCCCCACCAAGCCGCCACAAAGGCCATACCGCCCAATCCGTCGAACAGTCTCGGGTTAAAAATGAGCACCAATCCCAAACCGGAATTTTGTATTCCCGTTTCTATCGTCACGGAACGCACATCCTGCCACGACAATCGGGTCAAACGGCCTGCCGCGTATCCCGATAATAATGCCAATGCGTTATGCAAGACAACGATCAATCCCACCAAATGGATATATTTCAGGAAGTAACCGAAATTGGCTGCCAACGCCACGACCACAAATCCGATGAACGCCACGATGGAAAGAATACCCATCGGTTTAATCAATTTCTGAGTGGCTTTCGGGAAATAGCGGGCAAACAGGATGCCGGCCACAATGGGTATGCCCAACAAAATAAGAACCGTTTGGGCCATTTCCCAAAAATCGATTTCGATGGGCATCACAAGTTTCGATGTATCGGAATACAACTTTCCCCAAAACGAAAAATTGAAAGGCGTCATGATGACGCATACCAATGTGGAAAATGCAGACAAGCTGACCGACAGCGAAATATTGCCTTTCGCCAAAGTGGTGATGAAATTGGAAATGTTGCCGCCGGGGCAAGCTGCCACCAAAATCATTCCCAACGCTACCGACGGCGAAAGAATCGGCCGAAGCGCCAAACACAACAGAAAAGTAATGACCGGCAACAGAAAAAACTGCGAACATGCGCCGACAACAAAACTTTTGGGAGATTTGACGATATTTTTGAAATCGGAAAAATTCATCCGCAAAGCGATCCCGAACATTACAAAAGCCAAAATAACGTTCATGATCACCAACGAACCGGAACTGAAATTTAACCTGACATCATCTAATACTTGGAGTGATGACATTATAGTTTATGTATGAATCATGTTTAATTTTCGAAACGCTGTTTTCAAATAAAACAACTTCCGAGAATCATTTAATTTTTAAAATCGCCGCTAAAATACACAAAAATAAAGAAGCGACAGACATGATGTTGCCGTTTTTTCGAAAAATGACACCCGATGAATAGAAATATCAATCAAGTTATGTACTTTTGAAAAGTGAAATTTTAACATTTTTTTTGGCAATTTAATTTTGATATGACAAAGCAAAACGTAAAAAAAGCGATCGGGCAATGCATGTCGGCGATCGTGATCGCACTCGGCTTGGTTTCCTGCGGCGGCGGAAGCGGACAAAGCAACAAGGATAAAGCGAAAGCGGGAATCACCAAAGAGGCGTTCGGAGAATTTAAAGGTCAACCGGTGGAACTGTACACATTGACCAACAACAACGGCGTGGTGATGAAAGTGGCCACTTACGGCGGCACCGTCACCGAACTGCACGTTCCCGACCGAAACGGAAAATCGGGCGACATTGTGCTCGGTTTCGATAATTTGGACGGCTACATCAGCCCCGAATACGAAAAAAGCAACCCCAATTTCGGAGCGATCATCGGGCGCTACGGCAACCGCATCGCCAAAGGTAAATTTACGTTGGACGGAAAGGAATACGTGTTGGCGACCAACAACGGCGAAAACCACCTGCACGGCGGCAATATCGGGTTCAATCGCGTAGTATGGGCGGCCAAACCGATAGAAACGGAAAACGGGAATGCCCTCGAGTTGACTTACACAAGCAAGGATATGGAGGAAGGTTATCCCGGCAATCTGAATGTCACGGTGACGTATACTTTGACCGATGCCGACGAACTGAAAATCGATTACCGCGCAACCACTGACAAGGCGACGCCGTGCAACCTCACCAATCACAGCTATTTTAACCTTTCGGCAGGCAAGCAGCCGACTATCGCCGACCATGAATTGATGATCGTTGCCGACAGGTACACCGAAGTGGATGCGGGTTTGATCCCCACGGGCAAACTCCCCGACGTGGCGGGCACTCCGATGGATTTCACCTCTCCGCACAAGATCGGCGAACGTATCGATGCCGATTTCGAGCAATTGAAGCTCGGCGGCGGATACGACCACAACTGGGTTTTGCGTGACGGCAACGGATTGTTGGCCTTGGCGGCAACGGTTTACGAACCCGAAAGCGGACGGTTCATGGAAGTGATGACCACCGAACCGGGCGTACAATTTTATGCGGGAAATTTCCTGGACGGAACGTTGGTCGGAAAAAACAATACGCGATACGTGAAACGTGCCGGATTGTGTTTGGAAACGCAGCATTTCCCCGATTCGCCGAATCAACCCGATTTTCCGACAACGATTTTGCAACCGGGACAAACGTACCAAACGTTGACCATTTATAAATTTTCAACAAAATAGGTCTCTGCCCGATTTGACAACAATCTGCACCGATATAGGGAACACATTGATGAAGATAGCGGTCGTAGCCGAAGGAAAAGTTGCGACCGTTACCGCCTTTCCGCTCGACGGCACGGAAAAAGCATTGCAATATGTCGGCTCGTTGCCCGCGGCCGATGCTTGTATCGTATCGAGCGTCAGCGTCGCGGAACCGCATTTAATAAAAGC
This sequence comes from Bacteroidales bacterium, assembly GCA_031547815.1. Classification (GTDB taxonomy): domain Bacteria; phylum Bacteroidota; class Bacteroidia; order Bacteroidales; family UBA4181; genus JAIRLS01. Next base: position 8,496 of record JAVBRP010000025.1, read on the forward strand.
ATTGTCCGGACGCGCTCCGTATTTTTTGGAATTGACCGCCGAAACGCCCGTTCCGATTAATAATCTGTATGCCACGCCGGAAACCTTGGGCAAAGATCGATTGGCGGCCGTTGTCGGCGCGCACGAACTTTTTCCCGAAAGGAATGTTTTGGTGATAGATGCCGGAACTGCGTTGACCATCGATTTTATCGACAGCGAAGGAAATTATCGCGGCGGGAATATCTCATTGGGAATGCAAATTCGATACCGGGCTTTGCACGAGTATACAAAAAAGTTGCCTCTTGAAGCGCAAAAGGATGATTTCAAGCCGATTGGCGATTCAACATCGTCGGCAATTATCGCAGGTGTACAAACCGGCATGATTTTCGAAATAGAAGGGTATATAGATCGATTTACCGGACAATATCCTGATTTAATTACAATAATAACGGGCGGTGATATGATTTTTTTTGAAAATAAAATTGAAAAGCATACTTTTGCAAATTCCGATTTAGTTTTTATCGGATTGAATGAAATAGTTAAATATAACCTAAAAAATAGAACCGAAGAATAAAAATCCCGGCATTATGTTCCGCAGACGGGAATGTAACAAAGGGGTGAACACACAAAGAATTATGACCATGAAGAAAATAGTTTGTAAGTTTTTTGGAATTGCGGCCATTAGTTTGTTTACGGTAATTTCCGTTTCCGCTCAACCCGGGACGGTTACGGGAACCAAGTACGGAAGAGGACAGGACAGTATC
>JAVBRP010000272.1:0-10008 GCA_031547815.1 Bacteroidales bacterium
GACGTTGTAATATTTTTGCAGATCGATATCCAAAATATGCGGCGGGCGCGCGTTTTTGGCCGATATCCATCCGAATTCGCGCGTTATTTTCCCGTCGGTGGCGTTCGCGGCCGGATAAGCCTTCTCTTCGGAAGAAGCAACGGCGGGTTTGTTCAATGCGATGTTTTGCGCCGAAACAAACGGCAGGCAGAAGGCGAGAAGAAAGCCGAAAATGAAATGCTGCATGTTTTTAATGGTTTTGAGATGTTTTGTCAAAATCGGGAAACTGTCGAAAAACAATTTTCGAAGATACATCTTTTTGGAATAATTCTTTTTGTGGCGTTATTTATTCTTAGGATTGCGTTCAAAATAAAATACTCATTTTTCGGCGTGATCATTTATGTATTATCTCCCGCAGATAGCGCAAGTTTACGCAGATTTTTTACTGCAATAATCTGCGAGACATAAAACATAATGACGGGTTGCCGCAGGTGCGTTTTTGATTTTTCGAATTTGCCCTTAAATTTGTCGGTCAATTTCACCAAATGAAAGTGTCATTTATAAAAAAAATAAAACTTCGGCGAAGTCGAAATAAATCGGAAAGCGCATCCGCATGAAAAAAGTCCTGATTTGGTTAGTAATGGCGTTTCTTACAGGAACATCGTTTATCGGAAATGTCGAAAGAATCTCTTTATTCGACCCGTCGATTCCCGTAGACGAAAGCCCTTTCGACAACCTGCATACGCCGTGGGTCGATTCGGTTTTCAACAGCCTGACCCCCGACCAGCGCATCGGGCAGTTGTTTTTCGCGGCGGCTTACTCCAATCTCGGGAAAAAACATACGGACGCCATCACCGACTACATCAAAAAATACCGTATCGGCGGCTTGATTTTCTTTCAAGGCGGGCCGAAACGTCAGGTATTGCTGACCAACCGTTACCAAGCGTTGTCGAAAACGCCGCTGCTTATAGGTATGGATGCCGAATGGGGCTTGGGGATGCGGTTGGACAGTTGCGTTTCTTTTCCGCGACAAATGACGTTGGGCGCCATCGAGGATGTGAATTTGATTTATCGTTTGGGTTACGAAATAGGGTTGCAATGCCAAAGAATGGGCGTTCACCTGAATTTTGCGCCGGTGGCCGACGTGAACAACAATCCGCTCAATCCCGTCATCGGCACGCGCTCGTTCGGCGAGAACCCGCGCGACGTGGCGCAACGCGACGTGATGTATATGGCCGGGATGCAGCGGCAACATGTTCTTACGGCTGCCAAACATTTTCCAGGGCACGGCAACACATCGGTCGATTCTCATTATTCGCTGCCTGTGGTCGCCGATTCGTACGCTTCGCTGGATTCGTCGGAATGGTTTCCCTACAAGGAAATGATCCGTCATAACCTGACGGGCGTGTTGGCGGCGCACGTGAATGTTCCTTCGCTGGATTCGACGCGCGACTTGGCGGCTTCGCTTTCGCACCGCGTGCTGACCGATATTTTGCGCGATTCGCTGGGTTTCCGCGGTTTGGTGTATACCGATGCGCTGAACATGAAAGGGGTTACCAAATACTTCAAACCGGGCGAGTTGGAGGTGAAAGCGCTTGCTGCGGGCGCCGACGTGCTGCTGATGCCCGCCGACCTTCCCAAAGCGTTTGCCGCCGTTAAAGCCGCCGTAGACAGCGGGCGTTTAGACAGAAAGCGAATCGAAATGTCGTGCCGCAGAATCCTCGCCGCCAAAGAGTGGGCGGGGTTGAATACGTATTTCCCCACGGATACGACCAAGCTCCTCTCCTACCTCACCGGCCCCGAAACCGACCTGTTGAACCGAAAGTTGATTGAAGCGTCGTTGACGGTGGTGCAAAACCGCAACGACATTCTTCCATTGAAACGATTGGACGAAGGGAAAACCGCCGTTTTGATCACGGGAACTTCGATGCCCAACAATTTCCTGAGAACGCTCCATCTGTATCAGGAAAACGATTATTTCTTTCTCGACAGGAATTCCACGATCATCAAGGACAATGCTTTGACGGACAAGTTGCGCGGCTATTCGAAAGTAATTGTAGGCATACATAACACCAATTACAGTCCGGGCAAAGGTTACGGCATTCCTCCGAACGTCGCTTCGGTGGTCGACCGCTTGGCCGACTCCACCGCCGTGGTGCTTTGCCTGTTCGCTCCGCCTTATGCCTTGTCGGTGTTCGGCAACAAAGACAAAATGGCGGCTATTGTGGTGAGCTATCAGGAAAATCCGCTTTCGCAGGATTATACCGCGCAGTTGCTCTACGGAGCCGTAGCAGGAACGGGAAAGCTGCCCGTTTCGGCCGATTCGGTTTACCGATACAACAAAGGGGAACGCACGGTCGGCGGTTTGCGGCTGAAATATTCCATTCCCGAAGAAGCGGAAATACTTTCCCGCAAACTGTCGGCTATCGACACGATGGTGCAAAACGCCATCGTCGGGCGGATAATACCGGGTTGCCAAATTCTGGCGGCGCGCAACGGCGTGGTCTTTTTCAAAAAGGAATACGGAACGACCCGCTACGACGATGCGGGCGAACCGGTCGACCCGCGACATATTTACGATTTGGCTTCGCTCACCAAAATCACGGCAACGTTGCCCTCGGTGATGCTGCTGTACGACCGCGATCTGATCAAGCTGCGCGATAAGTTGGGCGATTTTTTGCCGTATTTGGACGGTAGCGACAAGGAACGGATCATGATGATCGATCTTTTGACGCATCAAGCGCGCCTTCAACCTTTCATCGGATTTTATCTGAACACCATGGTGCCGACGGATTCCGGCAAACGGCTTCTTTCTCCCGTTTCCGATGCGTTTCATTCCGTTCGGCTGGGACCGGGAACGTATCTCAATAACCAAACCCGCTTCAAAGACGGTTATTACGCGCCGGCGAAAGACGATTTGCATCGTTTGCAGGTTGCCGACCATATATTTGTCGTCAGTTCGTACCGAGACACTATTCTGAACGGTATCCGCGATTCGAAATTATTGACCAAAAAGCAGTACCGATACAGCGACTTGGGTTTCATCATGCTCACAAAAGTGGTGGAGCAAGTCGGCGGCCGGCCGTTGGATGAATTTGCCGCGCGCAATTTCTACGATCGGTTGGGAGCTTCCACCTTGGGTTATCTTCCGCTGAAGCGATTTCCGCAAGGACGCATCGTCCCGACGTCGAACGACACCGTTTTTCGCAAACAATGGCTGCAAGGTTACGTTCACGACGAGAATGCGGCGCTTGCCGGAGGTGTGAGCGGACATGCGGGCGTTTTCGGCAATGCCAACGATTTGGCCAAGCTGATGCAGATGTATCTGAACAAAGGGACTTACGGCGGCGAACGATATATTCAAGAGGAAACGCTCGAAGATTTTACTTCGGCTCCGTTCCGCAAACAGGGCAACCGCCGCGGAATTGGGTTCGACAAGCCCGATTTGACGCCGAACGACCAAAACCCGATAAGCAAGATCGCGTCGGCGAAGAGTTTCGGGCATACCGGTTTCACGGGAACCATGGTGTGGATGGATCCCGAAACCGGGCTGCTTTTTGTGTTTCTTTCCAACAGGGTTTGTCCCGACGCAACCAACAACAAATTGGTGACATCGAATTTAAGACCGAGGATATACGAAGTTTTCGCCGGAGCAATCGATACGAAAAAATAATTGAACCCTTTGCTCCGGGCGGCTGTTATCTTCATAAAATCAATAACGACATGAGTTTTTTCATCATGACCGTGCTGTTCATCGTGCTCGACATCGTGACGGCCAAAGGAATCATAGCGACGTTCCCGCAATTCGGCGTCCGTCGCAAACGAAGCATCCGAACCGCTTTTTTGATTCAGGCGCTGTTCGCGTCGGTGATCGTTCTGAGCGGATTCTTCCTGAGCGGGAACGTTCGCGATTATCGGATGTATGCCGTATATTATTATTTGTTCGGACTGACGCTGGCCATTTATCTTCCGAAAGGTCTGTTCGTCCTTTTCCTGATTTTCGATCGATTGGCCGTCAAAGCGAAGCAAAGGAGAAGACACGGCCGAACCCTTTATCCCCGCAAATCGCGCCATATTCCTGCCAAGTGCGGAATCGCCGTCTGCCTGCTTTTCATGATACTCGTCGCTTGGGGAATCCTGTTCGGACGATACAACTACACCATCGAGCCGGTCGAAATAAGATTCGCCGAATTGCCCTCCGCGTTCGACGGTTACAAAATCATACAGTTCTCCGACGTTCATGCAGGGAGTTTTTTCGGCGCCGCCAACCGTTTCCGGAAAGCGGTAGAGATGATCAATGCCGAAAATCCCGATCTGATCGTATTCACCGGCGACATGGTGAATAACTTTGCCGACGAAGCCGCCCCGTTGATCCCCGTATTTTCGCAATTGAAAGCGCGCGACGGAAAATATGCCATATTGGGCAACCACGATTACGGCGGTTATTACAGATGGAACGCGCCCGCCGATTCGGTTGCCGATCATGCGAAATTGGAAAATGCCATCGAAAGCATGGGATTCCGCCTGCTGAAAAACCAAGCCGTAACACTGGCCAAGGACAGCGTCGACCGCGTTGCACTGATCGGGGTCGAGAACTGGGGCGTCGAAAAAAGGCATCCGAAAAGAGGCGACCTCGCGCAAGCCGGCGACTCGGTACGCGACGTTCCTTTCAAGATACTGCTGTCGCACGACCCTTCGCACTGGTCGGAAAAAATCGCGGGCAAAACCGACATTGCGCTTACCTTGTCGGGACACACGCACGGCATGCAGATGGGCATACGGTTCGGAAAATACAAATACAGCCCCGGCGAACTGAACCACCGCTATTGGATCGGGTTATACCGCGCAGGCGATCAATATCTTTACATCAACCGCGGATTGGGGGTCATCGGTTATCCCGGACGCATCGGCATGTCGCCCGAAATAACGTTGATCACGCTGAGAAAACAATAGTGTCGGTAATTTTGCAGGGTTCGAAATATTGCATTATCATTTAATAAATTCATATCTTTGTAATTGGATTATAAAAACGTAAGGATATGACTGAGCTGATTCTCAAAAGTAATATAGATAAGCAGAAATTGGATTCCATCATCATCTTTCTTAAATCTTGGGGGATTGATGCGGAAATCAAATCAACCGCGACAAAGAAGAGCACCGATACGAATGATCTTTTTGCCGAATCGTTTGGAATGTGGGCTGATCGAGATATAGATATAAAAAAGATACGGCAAAAAGCATACGAGCGACGAACAAAATTATACGATAATGGTACTTTGTGATACAAATATTTTTGTAGAAATATACCGACGAAACATAACAGTACGCACTGTACTTGAGAAAATCGGATACGAGAACATTGTTGTTTCGGATGTTACCCGTGCCGAACTTTTATATGGAGCCATCAATAAGGCGGAGTTACAAAAAATACGTAAGGATTTGAACAAGATACCGGTTTTGCATATCGATTCATCTATATCCCAAATGGCAGTTAACTTGGTAGAACAATATTGTTTGTCGCATAAGACCGATCTACCGGATGCACTAATAGCCGCAACTGCCGTCTTATATCGCTTAGGAGCTTTATACGCTCAATGTTAAAGACTTTATATTTATACCAAATATAAAACTCTATCAATAAAAAAAATCCCCCCCAATCGAAGTTATCCGGCTATTTCTTCAATATCTTTACATCAACCGCGGATTGGGCGTCATCGGTTATCCCGGACGCATCGGCATGTCGCCCGAAATAACGTTGATTACGCTGAGAAAACAACTCTGAAATCGATAAAAGGAACGAGCGCAAAAATATGTTGGCAGTGTAAGTATTCGCATTCTGACGGTCATATTTTGCCCCAATATTTCGGCATCAATTTATTGATGATCGAATTTTGCCCCATTTCTTCCGCCAATAATTTCCGGATGACGGAATACACTTCTATGGTCGGAGCCGTTCCCGAAAGCGTTACGCAAATCATCAGGTAAATATTGGGATGTTTGTAATTTTTATCGTTACCGAAATTTTCTCATGCGAAATCATACCGAAAACTCCGATTTTCGATCAAATATGAAACAACATTTCATTATATTTGTGGCAGATAAAAATCCCGAACATTTCAAAGCCGTACTATGTTCACACCCGAAGAAATAGAAGCCCGTTTGACGGATTATTCCGATCAGGTTTGCAATATGGAAGATGCGATACGCGAAGCTGCCGATAATATGTCGCTTCTTGCCGAATTCGCTTTCAATCTGAAAAAAGATCAAACCGTTGTGCTATACGGCAAGGACGTAACGAAAGATTATTTCTATCGGATGGAGCATGCCATGGACGAAATGTGGACGCTGCAACGGAAAAGAGCCGAACGGTTCAATAAAATGAGGTTGAAAGGCGATCGTCACTTCAATAAGATCATGCAATTTCTTCCTAGTGAAATACCCGAGGAAGTGAACGCTCTTTTCCTCGTTGTTCGGAAAGCGCTGAAATTCTTATCATCCCGAGAGCCGTCCAATAATTTAAGCGAAGCGTTGGAATTGCTTTCGGAAACCATGGACGCCATTCACAAACTGAAAAACGAGTTTCGCAATAAAGGGTCGCTGACGCCCGAAACGGAGATTTTGTTTACCGAAGTGCAAAATCTGATTTTCGATTCTCATAACATATTTCTGAATGAACAGCAACAACGCAACCGGGAAGAAGATTTGCTGACGCCCGAATTTCGCAAGCATATCGAAAGACTGGAAGCCATGCCGCGGGAACTGTTGCAGGCAATATCCGACTGTACCGAACTTCGTCGCGAAAGCGAAATACTTGACGAGCACGTGGTCGAGATTATCAATATTTTCAATGAATCGGGGCCGGTATTCGAACCTGTCGAACGGCTGTCTTATATTTTTTCGGAATCGGGTGATTACATCGATGAAGAAGTCGAAGATTTTTTTATCGAATTTGCCGAAGTTCGGCTTTTTGTAGCCGATATGACCGCGATGGGTCGAAAGTTCATAAAAGCGACCGACGACCTGTTCGAGAGATTAAAGAAAGCAAAAGCGGCTTTCGATTATTATGTGGGCGAACTCGATTGAAACGTAACTATGCCGAGTCCGATATTAGTCGACCCGTGTGATACGAGCCTTTAAGCCTATTCCTTCGAGAAGAAAAATAAACTTTCGGTCGAGCGAATCGGTTGTCACGATTTCGCATTTATAAGGCTTGTTCCGGTCAAGCCCGGCCCCCTGCAAATTAATGTGATGGAGATTGTACGATATTGTCGGTGTCGGAGAGAAATACAGAGGCAGTCCGTTTTCCCACTGAATGTCGCCTTCCAAATTATTGATCGCAACAATCGTACACGGATTACCGGCGTTATAAACATGAAGGCTTAAATCTCCGCCGCCGACTCGTCCCGAACCGTTCGTTTTGATGCTCGGAACAAATAATCGGTCGACCGACTTGACGACAAACCGCCGGTCGTTGCCGAGCAATTTCACGGACGCTTCGGTTTGCGCACCATACTTGTCGGGAACGGCTTTCAGCAACATATCTTTACGAAACGTTTTCCGCACCAACCGATCCTTTTCGCGCTCATAAATCTTTTCTACCTCGTAGGGTGAAGGTTGCGTGTATTTCTCGACCCAGATCAAAGCCGTTTCCACGCAAGTATCGCGGTCGGCCTCCACTTTCAGGTACAAATCGCCCGAATTGGGGGTATATCCCGATTCGTCCATCGTGATCAACACATCGTCCGACCAACGTTCCAGTTCGGTTTTCATCGCTTGCGTTTCGCGAAGGAATTCTTTTTTTTCTTCGCGCCAAGTACGATACCCTTCGTAAGACCGTATCCCTGCGATAATACCTCCCGACAAAACGATATAGGTAAGCGGCACGAACAGATAATACCGCCCTTTGACGCCGGTGCGTACTTCGCGCACCACCCGGGTTCCGCTCGCCGCATCGTGCCAGTTGCCGCCCGCCAAAAACGAAAATACCTCGAAAGGAATATATCGCGCAAGGGTACGCCCCACAACGGTTCCGACTTCGGGGCGGCGCCCCGAAGTTTCCCCGATCACCCGTGTTCCCGTGAGATATTTACCCGGAGTGGCGCCGAATATCGATTCGAAAAAGGTGTAATAAATAAGTCGAAAAATAAAGAAAACGATGAAAAACGAGAACCGTTCGCTGCCGGTAAGTTCGAGGATCTTCTTCCAAAATTCGCGAAAGAAAAACAGCAATGGCGAAAGGATCAGCAAACAAAATACGATATCGATCAGATGATTGGCCAAACGTTGGGTTTTGGAAGCATCCACAAAAATTGTTTCCGGTTCGCGCGCGATCCTCGGCCGCAAAGCCGTTTCCAAAACCTTGTTGCGCCCGAGCGCGGTAAGACAGCGAAAGGCGAGCCAACCGATCGCCAATTCGACGGCAACACCCAAATAAATCCAAAAAGGTTCCGATTTCCCCGCTCCGAAAAGCAGCATCAGTATTGCGGTCAAATAGAGAAAAGCAGACAACGCTTGCGACAATACGATCACGGAAAAGATGAATTGCAACAACCGTGTTTCCCTGTATTTGCTGCGCACATAAAGCCACGCGGCCGACAACCCGGTGATGCAAAAGAAAACGTTCCAAAAATTGAATGTCGCGTACGAATCGCGGTTAAAATAAGTCAGTAAATCCGAATCCCAGAGAAATAACCCTATCGGCCGCAAAAAAAATGCAAGCCAGTAAATAATATTCGGAAATGGCGTTTGCGAAAAATACGCCAACAGTTCCCAAAACAAACCTAAACCCGACAAAATAAAGGCAAAGCCGGCAATTTTCTTTTCGATTCCGTAAGGATGATTCTGCATTTCGAAGGATGATATATACCGATATATTACGTATTCAGGGTGCAAAGGTTACGGAATTACAAATTTCCGGGCCATTATCGGGTCACGACCGTCATTTGCATATATCTCCCAATATTTTTTCGAATATTTTCTTGTATCTGTTTGCAATATTCGACCGGTAGAAACTGTAAATAAGGTTTTCGAGTTCTTTTTTCACCAAAATATCCAATACTTCAATATCCAATTTTGTAATTTTTTCTTTTGAAAAACAATGAATATTGGAACGATGAGAAACGATCGTATTTTTACGGAATGAAAAGCCGGCTTGGCCGATTACCCTACCGCATTCAAAACAATACACGGACATTTCGCCATGTTTGATGATACCGTGTTTGATAAGCGACGAGTCGAAATATATTTGTGATGTGGTCATGGACAGCAAGCTGAACTCATTCTCGGTTTCCCCGATGACGATGAAGAATTTATCTTTTCTCGTTGTCGGAAGTTGATAGTCGCGAACCAACAGGATACTTCCTAAAGGAAAGGTCATAACGTAGCCTGCAATTCGATGTTTTCCATTGTTGTATAATATACGGTCTTTTTAAACCCGTCGTTTTCGATCAATTCCACAAAATCAAGAGGAATGTCGCTTGTCTTATTTCTTTCCGAAAAGTGTATGTCCGAACGTTTCACGGTCTTATCCCAAAGGGAACCCTCGGCATGTGTAATTCCTATCAATTGTTTGGTACTCAAATGCCCGTATTTTTTCAACACCGCATGAATAATCGTTAAATCCGATTCGCTGAATTCCGCATCTTTAAATTCAACAATCGGTTTCACAATATATTTATTTTCACCAGCATGTTCGAAATTCACATAATTACTGAACTTATTATGTCCCGTACCTTTCGAGTAGTATACATCCTCTGCCACCGGGCCGTATTGCCATGCATTGTATGTCAACCATGTGATGGGAGCTCCTGTTTTGAGTGTTGCTTCCTCATCGATCAGATAGAGTAATTTCAGCAGTTTGGTATGATACAAAGGTTTACACCGGTTTGACGTCAAAACCATTATATTTCCGATCAATTCTTTATTTGCTTGCAATCCGATACACATAAACAGTTGTGTTTTACAACGACAAATATACATGATATTGTAATCCGGTTTTACAATTTTAACATTCGGGCTTCTATTTTTGTT
>JAVBRP010000111.1:0-7386 GCA_031547815.1 Bacteroidales bacterium
CGCTTTCTCGAAAATTACCATTTTTGGTAATTTTTCATTTTAGGCATCAATTTATTTTTGCATCGGATTTTATTGTACATTTGGCTGAATGTTAATCGCTGATTGTGAATCCCGTTAAACCCGAAAAAAATGAAACCGAAGACCCTTTATGGAAATGCTATATTATTGATTTCGGCAATATTGCTGATGTCCGGAACAAGTGTGCAAGCGCATAATTTGGATTCTTTGGAAAATGTAGCGAACAACACAAAATTATCTGTACGACAACGCCTCCTCGCTTGCGAAAAATTGGGCTACGATCTTGTATACAGCGATGTAAATAAATCGCTTACTTATGCACGGATGGGATTAACCTTATCCGAAAAAATAAATAATGACTCCCTTGCAGGATCTTTTTATCGTGAATCAGGCATGGCTCATCAGGTGAAGAGTAATTATGATTCTGCTCAAATTTACTACGGAAAAGCTTTGTCCCATGCACTCGGTAAAAAGAATGAAGAACTCGAATCGTTTTTATATTTAGCATACGGGCTTATGTACTCCGAAATGTCCCAATACGAAAAATCTGCCGAATATTATGAAAAAGCGCTCCGGTTATGCGAAAAATTAGGACTCCAAAAACGCTATAACACAATTATATCAAACATAGGTATCACATATTTGAAAATGTCGAACTATGAGCGTGCCGAACAATATTTCCTCAAAGCAAAAGATATTTTCCTGAAAAATCCGTATCCTGCCGGTTTGGCCCATGTTTACCTGAATATGGGAATTATGTACATAGAACAAGATAAAACTAAAGAAGCCTACGATGTATCCGTAGAGTGCTTGAAGATATTTCAATCCGTCGGGGACAAATCCGGCGAGGCGCTTGCATTAATGAATCTGTCTCGTTTATATTCAAAAGACAAAAAATATGACCAAGCATTGGATGCCGCCGGAAAAAGTTTAAGATTAGCCGAAGAATCGGGATTTCCGTATGTAATCAAAAACGCATTATCCGAACTTTCTCAGCTTTATTATGATATGGGAAATTATAGGTTAAGCGAGGATTATGCGATCAAGGAGACAGCATTCATCGATTCCGCGGCTTCCACCGAATTTATGCTTTTATACCAAAAATTGATTCCGATCTATATCAAACAAGGCAAACCGGAAAACGCCATAAATGCATTGGCGAAATACGATTCGCTGATGAAAGCGGTCAACAGTGCACAAGTACAAAACGCTTATTCCGAACTGGAAATAAAATACGAAACCGAAAAGAAAGAATTAAAAATATCCGTTTTAGAAAAGGAAAAGATACTGTTGGAAAAGGAAAAACGATTGACCGTATGGTTCGGCATTTCGGGAGGCGCGGTCTTATTATTGATTTTGGCATTTCTCATCATTCGGCATCGATTGACCCGGCAGAAAGTCGCCCGTCTCGAAAAAGAAAAACAACTCATCGCCACCCAAGCTGTGCTCGACGGCGAAACAGCCGAACGAGCGCGGCTGGCCCGCGACTTGCACGACGGCTTGGGCGGCATGCTATCGGCAGTAAAAATAAATTTAAGTGATATGAAAAACGGAGTAAGTATTGAAAGTGAAGATGTAATGCGTTTCGACCGCGTAGTGGGCCTGCTCGACGAGTCGATCGGCGAACTGCGGCGCGTGGCGCACAACATGATGCCCGACTCGCTCACCCGCTACGGCCTGCGGGTGTCGCTGAGCGATTTCTGCACCAACATTCCCGGCGCGGTATTCAACTATTACGGCAGCGACGAACGGTTGGAGCCGAAGCTGGAAGTGATGATCTACCGCACGGTGCACGAGTTGGTGAACAACACGCTGAAACACGCCGGCGCCGACGAAATTATCGTACAGATGATCCGCGAACAGGATCGCGTTTCGGTTACCGTACAGGACAACGGGCGCGGATTCGATCCCGCGGCGCCGACATCGGGCACCGGGCTGAACAACATCCGCAACCGCGTGGGTTCCTACAACGGACGCATGGATGTGTATTCCGAACCGGGCAAAGGAACGGAAATAAGCGTAGAGTTTAAATTGTAAGGGCCTCTCCCCCGACCCCTCTCCCAACCGGAGAGGGAGCCCTTGCGCGGTAAACGACTTCGTACCGAAAGCGCGTCTCCCCTCTCTTTTGGAGAGGGGTCGGGGGGAGAGGCCTCCTTAAATCAATAAAAAATGATAACGGTACAAATAGTAGACGACCACAAATTGTTTGTGGAAGGTTTAGAAAAGATCATCGCCGGGTCGGGCGTTGCCAAAATCATCGGCAAGGCGTACAATGCCCGAGAATGTTGGCAGCTGCTTGTTTGGGAACAAGCCGACGTATTGCTGCTCGACATCCGGTTGCCCGACGGCAACGGTGTAGACCTTTGCCCGCAGATCAAACAAAAATATCCGGCATTGAAAATACTCGCCCTCACCAGCTATACCGAGTATTCCGTAGTAAGCCGCATGCTCGAAAACGGCGCCGACGGCTATGTGCTGAAAAACGCGATGCCCGAAGAAATCATTCAAGGCATCGAAACAGTGGCGGCCGGCGAAAAATTCCTTTGCCACGAAGTAGACCTCATGCTCAAAAAACAGGCAGGAAACGCCGTCATCCTTACCCGAAAGGAGCGCGAACTGTTGCGCCTGATCTCCGAAGGCTACATCAGCAGCGAAATAGCCGATAAGATGTGCTTAGGCATCGACAGCATCAACAACTATCGCAAAAATCTGCTTCTGAAATTGGATGCGCGAAATACGGCCATGTTGGTGAAAATAGCGATGGAACAAAAATTAATTTGAAATATCGATCCCATGACTCAACGATTCATCATTCAATGATTCAAATATTTAGAGATGTTTCGACGATAATAAGCCGCGTTTTTATTCCCGGTTCTCCGGTAACATCGGCAGCTCGGAGTATTCGGGAAACGAGGTAATTTACTATCTTCGTCGCGTCGTTACGATGTTTTGCGTATCTCAGTTTAAAATTTCCATGCGTAAAAAAATATTTGTCTTTTCGGTTATTCCTTTCCTGTTCGGATGGTTTCTCGATATGCAGGCACAAAGCCTCGATTCGCTCGAACGTGTTTTCGAAACGGGCAAACTCGATGCGTCCGAACGATTGAATATTTGCCACGACCTGAGCTATGCTTACGCTTACGCCGATTTCAGAAAAGCCGTCCTCTATGCCCGAAAAGGCATCGCGCTTGCCGAAAAAGAAAACAATCCGGTGATGACGGGCGCTTTTTGGCAGGATTTGGGCATTGCATATTACATGTTCAGCCGTCTCGATTCGGCTGCCGTATATCTGAACACAGCCCTCGAATATGCGGAAAAAACGGGGAACGAACAACTGAAAGCCGCCACCAATGCCGTATTGGGAAGCTTGTTCTGTCAGAAAGGCAATTATTCCGAAGCCATGCAATATTACATGCAGGCATTGCCCATACTGGAAAAGGAAAACAAAAAAGAACAACTCGGAGTGCTGTACGGAAATATCGCCGATCTCTATCAAACCCTGCACAACCACGACCGTGCGCTCGATTTCTATTTAAAGGCCGAAGCGGCTGCCCGCGAATTGGATGACCGGAGCAGTTTGGGTTGCGTGTGGATAGGGATGAGCGGGGTATATTTGGATCGGGAAGATTACGAAAAGGCTTTGGATTATGCCGAAAAGGCGCGGAAAATACTGCAACCGCTCGACGATAAAATCAATGAAGTAATTGCATTGAACGCCCTCGCGCAATGTTATTACAAAGGATACAAAAACTACGACAAAGCCGTAAAATACGCCGAAGAAAGCATGCACATATCCGAAGAAAGCGGGTTTCCCGGAAGCAGGGCCGTTTCCTTGCAACTTTTGTCGGACATCGCATTCAGCAGAAAAGAATACAAGTCGAGCGAAGATTTCGCTTTTCAGGCTTTGAAAGCCGACTCATCCGACGTTTACCTCACCGGAGGATTGATTTCCAACATCATATCGGCAAACATCGCAATGGGCAATCGGGACAAAGCGAACGATTATTTCAAAAAGTACACCGACTTGATCAATTCGCGTGCGAACAAAGAGTTTCAAAGCGCCCTTTCGGAAATGCAGGTGAAATACGAAACGGAAAAACAAAACCTGCGGATCGTCGCTTTGGAAAAAGAAAAACAACTGTCCGACCGATTGGCCGTTATGGGAGGAATATTGCTGTTGGCCGTTATCGTCATCATGTCGCTCCGTTACCGGATGATCCGGAACAAGAAACGATTGGCGGAACAACACGCACTGCAACAAATTCGGGAACAACAATTGGCCGCTACAAAGGCGGTGCTCGAAGGCGAAACTTCCGGACAAAGCCGATTGGCAAAAATGCTTCACGACAGCTTGGGCACAAAGCTCTCGGTCGTCAAGATGAATTTGCTGCGATTGAGAAAAAACGATCTTCCCGAAAAGGAAATACACGAAGAATTCGACAAAGCGATGGATATGCTCGACGGAACCATCAAAGAATTGAACCGCACGTCCGTCTACATCATGCCCGAATCGTTGATGCAGCACGGTCTTAAAGCATCGTTGACCGACTTTTGCATGACTACGCCACGCACGCAATTTCTTTTCTTCGGGAAGGACATGCGTTTGGATTCCATGCTGGAACTGACCATATACCGCACGGTATACGAATTGGTAACCGCGGCCTTACAGCACGAGGGAACATCGATCGTATGCGTGCAGTTAGTATTGAGCAACGACCATGCTTCGCTGACGATTCAGGAAAACAACGCCGAATTCGACATTCAGTCCTTCGAAAGTACAATAATCGCCCCCATCCGCAACCGCATCAAACCGCTCAGAGGCTTCGTGAATGTAAACTACTCGGAAAAAACCGGAACCGAAACGGATATAGGATTTGAAGTGTAAATCGACAAAAATTGAGTTTGATTTGCAATTTTTATATCTTTGCCCTGCAAAAACCGGGGCCGATAATGCTGCTTATGTAATTCGGCCCGAAAAGAACCGGGCATATAATGAATAAAATCATCAAAAAAGAATTTCTGTCCGAAAATGTGTTTCGGATGGAAGTTGAAGCGCCGCGCATCGCCAAGAGCCGAAAAGCCGGACATTTTGTAATCATCCGCATCGGCGAAGGCGGCGAACGCATCCCCCTCACCATTGCCGATGCCGACACCGAACGCGGCACCGTCACATTGATAGTCCAAAAAGTAGGATGCACCTCGGCTAAACTGTCGGAACTGAACGAAGGCGATTTCGTGCAAGATGTTGTGGGACCTTTGGGAAATGCCACGCATATCGAAAAAATCGGAACGGTGCTTTGTGCCGGAGGAGGTGTCGGAATTGCGCCGTTGTATCCCATCGTGCAGGGCTTCAAACGCGCCGGCAATCGTGTCATTACCGTTTTGGCAGCGCGAAACGCCGATTTGTTGATCCTGGAAAAGGAGATGGCCGAATTTTCCGACGAAGTGATCGTGATGACCGACGACGGTTCGCTCGGAAAAAAAGGATTGGTGACAGCCGGTATGGAAGAAGTGATCCGGCGCGAAAAAGTACATCAAGCCGTAGTGATCGGCCCTGCGGTGATGATGAAGTTCGCCGCCATGACCACGCAAAAATACAACATCCCGACCATGGCCAGCCTCAACACCATCATGGTCGACGGCACGGGCATGTGCGGCGCTTGCCGGTGCTCGGTAGGCGACAAAACGAAATTCGTGTGTGTCGACGGCCCCGAATTTGATGCGCACCAAGTCGACTTCGACGAAATGCTGCAACGCCTCGGCGCCTACAAAGACGAAGAAATGGCTGCATACCAACAATATTTGAATATTGCGCAATAGTTATGCAATGGTTATACGGTTGTTATCCGATAGTTATGCGTTGTTCGCAAAGCGATGTATAACTATCGGATAACAACCGTATAACTATCGTATAACAACCGTATCACAAAGTATAACCCCCGAAAAAATGGACGTATCCGAATATCTGAAAGCTGAACGCAGCCAACCGTGGCGCGAGGAGTTACGCAAATCCGTAAAAAACGCCGAAAGAACCAAACGCGAACGGGTAATGATGCCCGAACAGGACGCCGTTGTTCGTTCGAGAAACCAACTCGAAGTAAACCTGGGCCTCAGCGAAGAGCAAGCCGTAGGGGAAGCCGTTCGTTGCCTGGACTGTGTCGATCCCACCTGCATCACGGGATGCCCCGTCAACATCAACATTCCGAAATTCATCAAATACATCGAAGGCGGACAATTCTTGGATGCCGCCCGAACGTTGAAAGAAACCAACGCTCTGCCGGCGGTTTGCGGACGTGTCTGCCCGCAGGAAGTTCAGTGCGAATCGAAATGTTTCTACACGCTGAAACTCAAGAAACCCGCCGTAGCGATCGGTAATCTCGAGCGCTTTGCCGCCGATTACGAACGCGAATCGGGCAAAATATCCGTCCCCGAAGTTGCCGCGCCCAACGGAATCAAAGCAGCCGTTGTCGGTTCGGGGCCTGCAGGATTGGCTGCCGCGGGCGATTTGGCCAAGTTCGGATACGACGTTACCGTTTTCGAAGCGCTGCACGAAATCGGAGGCGTGTTGAAATACGGTATTCCCGAATTCCGTCTGCCCAACGTCATGGTCGATGTGGAAATCGAAAACCTTCGCAAAATGGGCGTCAAATTCGAGCCGAATTTCATCGTCGGCAAAACCGCAAGTTTCGACGATCTGCGCGCCGAAGGCTACAAGGCATTCTTTGTCGGAAGCGGCGCCGGATTGCCCAATTTCATGAATATCCCCGGCGAAAATTATATCGGCATTTTCTCGTCCAACGAATATCTTACCCGCATCAACCTGATGGGCGCCGCCAAACCCGAGTGCGATACGCCCGTGCTGAGCGGCAGGAACGTTGCCGTGATCGGCGGCGGCAATACCGCTATGGACAGCGTTCGCACGGCCAAACGTCTCGGCGCCGACCGCGCCATGATCATCTATCGCCGTTCGCTCGACGAAATGCCCGCACGCATAGAAGAAATACACCACGCCCAACAGGAAGGCGTAGAATTTATGTGCCTGCACAATCCGGTGGAATACAAAGCCGACAAAAAGGGCCGCGTCAATCAAATGATTATTCGGAAAATGCAACTCGGCGAACCCGATGCTTCGGGACGTCGTCGTCCGATAGATATCGATGGTTCCGATTTTCCGATCGATGTCGACACCGTAGTTGTCAGCGTCGGCGTGTCGCCCAATCCGCTGATCGCACATGCCATGCCCTCGCTCGAAGTATCGCGTTGGGGAACGCTGGTGGTCAATCCCGAAACCATGCAAACCTCCATTCCCGACCTTTTTGCGGGAGGCGACATCGTGCGCGGCGGAGCAACCGTCATTTTGGCGATGGG